>JASFEP010000032.1:0-18847 GCA_050124775.1 Candidatus Aminicenantota bacterium | reverse complement strand
TGATACCCTTTGTAAACACATAAATGAAAGGAAAAATGCGTATGATCGAATCTTCGGTCTTCTTCGTTTTCTTTTTATATCTATAGATATATGATCGACTAGGAGGGAACCATGAGGAAATGGAAATGTTCGGTCTGCGGATACATTTATGATGAAAGGAAAGAGGGCGTTCCTTTCGAGGATCTCCCCAAAGATTGGGTCTGTCCTCAATGTGGCGCGCCCAAATCCGCATTCAGCGTGATCGAAGGGGAAGAGACCCTATCCCAGGTAAAAACATCGGTCGCTGACAAGATTGTTCAGCAACTGGTCGCTTATGGAGTAAAAAGGGTTTTTGGAATCCCTGGGCATTCTAACCTCCCCCTGACAGATGCGATCAGGCGGCATCCTGATATCGAACTTATCCTGACACGCCACGAGCAGGCTGCGGCTTTCATGGCATCCGCACATGCCAAATTGACCGGGGAGCTCGGTGTGTGTATGTCCATCGCCGGTCCCGGGGCAACGAACCTCATCACGGGTGTGATCGACGCATCCACTGACAGAGCTCCCGTCCTGGCAATGCTGGGCCAAGTCCCGGAAGTCTTTCTCGGCAGTGAATCACTGCAAGAGATTGCAGAAGTGGATATTTTCAAAACCTTTTGTGTGTATGCCGAACTCATCGGGAACCCGGGGCAGGCCCTTAAAGTCGTAAACCTCGCTGTCAAAAAAGCCTACGCCGCCTTAGGCCCTGCCGCATTGAGCCTTCCTACAGATGTTCTGGCTGAGCCTCTGGACGAAGACATATGGCCGCCTGAGAAGCACCTGTTCGAACCGGATATCCACCCTGGAGAATCCATCCTAAAAGCAGCTGATGCCATATCGCAAAGCAAACGACCCCTTCTCTTTGCGGGATGGGGGGCTAGACACTGCGGGACCGTTCTTCTGGACCTTGCCCGGCATATCGGGGCCCCCATAGCCACCACCTCACGCGCGAAGGGAGTCGTACCGGAATCGGATGAACGCGTTCTAGGAGTGCTGGGGTCGATCGGGAACCGCTTTGCACCGCAGATTGTGGCCAAATCGGACCTGATCGTCATCCTCGGGAGCGGATTCAGACAGCGAAATCTCGTCCCTGACATAGATGTCATACAAGTGGATATCGATGCGGCAAGAGTGGGGAAGACATTCCCCGTAAAGGTCGGTATCGTGGGTGATGCGCGCAATGTTGCCAAGAGACTCCGGGATACAGCCGAAAAGAAAGAGATCGATCCGGAATTTTTAAAAGAGATCCAGGCTGCAAAAAAGAAATACTTATCCTTCATCCAAAGGGATGCGCAGAACAAACAAAAACCCATTCACCCAGGAGCGGTTATCCAAGCGCTTAAGAGACAGGCAGCTAAGGATGCCCTGATCTGTTCGGATGTGGGGGATCACACATACTGGTTCTACAAACGTTTCGTGTGCGAAAGCAACCAGACACTTCTTTGTGCCAACATGGCGGGAATGGGATTCGGAATCCCCGCTGCTGTGGCCAGCCAGTTCGCGCAGCCTGATAGGCAGGTGATCGCGCTCACCGGAGATGGGGGATTTGGAATGGCCATGATGGAATTCACGACCGCGGTCCACAATAAGCTGCCCATCACGGTTATCGTGTTCAATGACGGCAAACTCAAGAACATTAAAAAAGAGCAGGAAGAATACGGTTACCCCGAATACCGGGTGGCCTTTCCCAATCCTGACTTCTCTCACTTCGCATCATCGGCAGGAGGCCTGGGAATCCGAGTGTCCGTTCCTGAAAGACTCGATGAAGCCATTCAGCAGGCACTCGTCTCTCCCCTCCCCGCTTTGGTCGAAGTCATGGTCGATCCGGACATTTACATCCAAGCTGTCAAGCGGGCTTGATATCGGGTTCGATAATTTGGGTTGACAAAGGAGCCAACTCGCTTTACTCTTTTGACCGAAAATTCACATATTCGAAAACAAAACAATTGCGGAGGTCTGAAATGTCATTCTTCATCGCTAAAGTAATATTGGGTGCGATCTTTTTTCTTTCGGGATTGGGAGCAACTCTCACAATGCTTTTTCTTATGGGAAAGGCTGAGAAAAAAACGAACCCTACGACATTGAGAAAACTTCATAAGTTATTCGGTTTGATCTTTTTTCTCCTGCTGATCGTATTGGCGTTTATGGGACTGAAATACTGGACTTCCGTGGGAGATGGCATCTCCACCCGAGCGGTCATGCATGCGATACTGGCTCTAACTCTGTTCATCGTTTTTATCACAAAGCTCACTATCGTTCAATTCTTCAAGCAATTTTTGAAAATGGCTCCGACACTGGGTCTGATCGTATTCTGTCTGTCTTTTGTCGTTTTTGCCATCTCAGGAAAATTCTATATTTTACGGGGATACACCTCCACGCCAGTTTCAGATACTCTACAAACAAGCTTCTCTGATCCGGCTCTAGCGAGAACCGAAGTGGGAAAAACAATTTACGACACAAAATGCCTCTCCTGCCATTCCGCCGATACTGATGACAAAAAAATCGGTCCAAGTCTTATGGGATTATTTAAAAACGATACTCTCCCGCACACTGGAAATGCGGCCACTATCGAAAACGTCAAAAAACAACTCGAACGCCCGGCTCTCACCATGCCCGCATTCAAGAATTTCACCGATCAAGAGCTCACCGATCTCTTTGCTTATCTCCAAATACTGTAAGGAATGGAGAGGATATAAGAAGCTTCTGTTCGAACAAAGGATTTCTGCGCAAATTTAAGAAAATATATTGAGTTATCCGATAAATGTGGTAAAATACAGAACGATCGATCTTAAAAAATTTAAACCTGGATGATTCACGAGTTGAGGTTGCCGCGGAGGGGAGACGTCGGCTCAAGAAGAGGAGGCCTTTCACTTCAACCCTACCCAACCTAACCCGAGCCGCAACGAAGCAGATGCGGTAAGATCAGCTCGCACGAAGGGTAAAAGATGCTGCCAGTATAAAGTAAGATGAGTTTGAGTATACATTCGGCAGCAGCTTTCATGAATAATTCAGGGGAGGAGGGAAAATGGAAAGACGAGAATTTTTCGAGAAAAGCGGTTGTGGTATTTTTGCGTTGATGCTCTCCCATTTCGGGTTCAAAGCCTACGCAAAGGGACTTAGCCAGGACAAACCTAACAGACTCAAAAAAATGAAAGAAGCTCTGTTGAAAATGGGCAAGACCGAAGAAGAGGTCGAGGCCATGATGAAGGAATTGGAAGAAAAGCTCCCCAAAGTCAAAAGCATGTGCATCTGCAAGAGCTGTCCGAGCTACGTCAAAGATGAAACAGAGCTTGGATTTTGCCATCCCTTTATCAGTAAAAGCAAGATCATTACAGAAGAGAGGGGCTGTAACTGTCCGCAGTGTCCTGTTTACACCGAAATGAAAATGAAAAACGGTTATTACTGCACACGAAAATCCGAGATGGAGCAAGAATACGCGAAAAAAATGAAAAAGGGATAACACGCCCTTATCTGTTTGTGCTCTGATCTCGCACAATCTGATCTTCTGCTTTTACACTTTTAGGATAGTTCTTACGATAGGAGTCTATTAAAAAAATTTATCAAAAGGAAATGGGCGATGAAAAAATATTGGCGATGTCATGTTTGTAATGACATCCACTATGGAGTCAAGCCTCCGGAGATCTGCCCCACATGCGGGTTTAAAAATGCCTATGTGGAAATCTCATCCGCTGAGGCGAAGAAAATCCAGGCTGACGAAAGGGAAATGGACAAGAAGCAATTTCGCCAGGCCATCGAGGAATTCGCAGAAAACAACGAGTTCCAGGTCAATACTGACTCGGATAAAGTCAATATGCTCATAGATGGTGTTTTCAGTTGCGATGAGAATCATGGGATGAAATACTGTCCATGTAGACTTATCGCAAAAGATTTTGAAGAAGATCTAAAACTCGTCTGCCCCTGCAATTTTTTGATCCATGAAACCTACAAAGACAAGGAGGATGGAGAATGCTGGTGCGGGCTATTCGTAAGGAGACAAAAATGAATAAACTGATCATGTTTCATGGAAGAGAGTGTCCTCACTGCCAGGTTATGATGCCTTTGGTCGACAGACTGGTGAAGGAAGAAGGGATAAAAATCGATAAGAAAGAAGTCTGGCACAATGAAAAAAACGCAGACCTGATGCGGTCTTACAGGGATATCATCGAACCCAAATGCGGCGGACAGCTCCGCACCCCCACCTTCATGAACACAGAGACCAATGACATCCTGTGCGGCGAATTGGAGTACGACAAACTCAAAGACTGGGCCACCCGGTAGATACAAATGCTAGAGAAGTATGACCCTCTGAAGGGGGAAATGCTTCAGATCCTGAACGAAAGGGGGGAGGTGAAGGGAGATCTGGAGCCAAAACTCTCTGCAGAGGACCTGAGGAAGCTTTACGCCTTCGCAGAGGTTGCCAAATTCATGAACGATCTGGTCAACCTCCTCGAAAATCCCAGTCTACTGCTTATCGAATCCGATACCCAGAGGCATAACAAAGATCTGTGCCAAAAGACCAAAATTCTGTGGAGGCATCGTCAAAACTGTGAAGGCATGAATTTTCATCGTGTGATAAGTGACCCAATAGAGAGCTGGAGAAAACCCTGAGAAGAGCTTGACGGACATGGGACATTACCCGAAGGGGAATGTGAGGAAAGCTCGTATCCGAGCGAAGTTTTTACACCGGGAAAACTGAGCGTTTTTTCGAAACACCCGTTGGATTACTCAGAACGATATTCATCACGGCTACGGAATGCTCACGAATTCTGATCACTGTTTGACGGAAATGATCTTATTTTGATCATCCACCAAAATAATTCTGGGAACAAAAAAATCCATTTCCTCTTGATCCATAGTGGCGTATGCGGCGATGATTAGCATATCGCCCGTTCGGGCTTTTTTGGCTGCAGCTCCGTTCACAACGACTTCTCCGGAACCGTCCTTTCCTTTGATCAAATATGTCGTGAACCTTTCTCCATTCGTGATGTTGTAAACCTGGATCTGTTCATAGGGGATCAGATCGGCCTCACTCATCAACATGCCGTCAAGAGTGAGGCTTCCATCATAATCAATATCAGTATCAGTGACTGTTGCGCGGTGGATCTTTGACTTCAGTACGACCCTTTTCATTTATTCACTCCTTTGGGGGACAATTCTGTTATCGATAAGCCTGACTTTGCCAAAAAAAACAGCGAGCGCGATCAGTGCTTCCTGCTTTATTTCAGTAAGGGGCTTCAAAGAAACAGGATCTACAATAGCAATATAATCCAGTTTTGCCAAGTCCTCCCCTTCAATAATTTCCATCATTCGATCCCGGATCGGGCCTGCCCGTCGTTCTCCGCTCCGAATCATCCGAACAGCCTCGTCAAGGCTTCTCGAGAGACAGAGAGCCGATTGTCTCTGTTGGGGGTCGAGGTAGACATTCCTCGAACTGAGCGCCAAACCATCCTTTTCCCTTACCGTTGGCATGACTTCGATCCTGACATCCAAGTTGAGGTCTTTCGCCATTTTCTGTAGGATTATCGCCTGCTGTGCGTCTTTCTGGCCGAAAAAGGCAACATCCGGTCGAACGATGTTGAGCAGTTTTAAAACGACCGTGCAAACACCGCGAAAGTGTCCCGGTCTGGACCGGCCTTCCATGACATCCTGAAGATCCTTGACTTCGACATACGTTTTATAATCGTGGGGATATATTTCTTCAGGATCCGGACAGAATAAATAATCGATCCCCAGCTCTTCCAGAAGCCGGCTATCCCGCTCGAGGTCTCGGGGGTATTCATCGAAGTCTTCCTTGGGACCGAACTGAGTGGGATTGACGAAGAGGCTGACCACTGTACAGTCTGCCCTTTCGATTGAGGCTTTTACGAGGCTTAAATGTCCTGCGTGTAAAAATCCCATCGTCGGAACGAATCCCACACTCTTCTCCTCGGACCTGACTTCTCTCAAAGCCAGTTTTAGCTTTGCGATCTTTTTGTGAGTCTTCATACCGTCACATTTTCGCTCTGAATTCCGATTTTGACCTCTAAGTGTCCTCATCAAGCAAAGCTTGAAGGTCCTGATCCGATTTGAAATGATAGGAGTGTTCGTCGTCTGGGAAATTTCCTCCTTGAACATCCCCGGCAAAATCCTGAACAGCTTGTGTGAGCGTGTCATGAAGATGAACATACCTTTTCACAAACTTGGGAAGATATCCGTTCATGAAACCGACGAGATCATGAAACACAAGGATCTGGCCGTCACAGTGCGGGCCGGCGCCGATCCCGATGGTCGGGACGCTGATCCTTTCCGTTACAATGCGCGCCAGCTCCATAGGCACACATTCCATTATCACAGAAAAAACGCCCGCCTTCTCGAGGTTTACGGCATCGGACACAATTTTGCGCGCATCTTCGATAACCTTTCCTCTCACTTTGAACCGTCCCAGATGATGAATGGACTGAGGGGTCAATCCGACATGTCCCATGACCGGGATCTCCGCTTCCACAAGCCTCTCGATCAGCTTCAATCTCTTGGGGGATGCACCTTCTATCTTGACTGCTCGTGCTCCCGCTTCCTTGAGAAAGCGGGAGGCATTGGCGACGGTTTCGTCCTCGGTGAGATGAAAGGAAAAATAGGGCATATCTCCCACAATCAGAGCTCGTTTCGTTCCCCGCACCACGGCTTTGGTGTGGTGGATCATTTCATCCATCGTCACAGGAATCGTGTTCTCATACCCCAGGACAACCATACCGAGGGAATCCCCGACCAAGATCACATCAATCCCGGCACTGTCGACGATCTTGGCTATGGGATAATCGTAGGCAGTGAGGGCCGTGATCTTTTCACCGGCTTTTTTCTTTTGCAGGAGTGCGGGAACAGTGATCTTTTGGATCTTTTCAGTTGTGGACATGCGCTTTCCTTTCTCCCCATTCTGTCTCTAGTACACCAGAATTGAGGTAAAGTCTCTATCTGAATCATTCATACGCCGATCTCACCCCGAATCCTTCGTTGTAGCCCTTTTCGAGAGCGTTCACGACATCTTCAAGGGGCACTGCCTCCCCCTTTGTGAATGGGCGAGGCGGGGTGGCCTCAACGCGTTGATGATCCAGATGTATACTATAGTTAAATGTCCTGTAATTTTCTTCTGACTAATCTTTCGAGGATTTGCTAAGAGGAACATAATAAAGAGTGTCCTTTTTCATCTGTTCGATTTTTTCGATCAGATCCTCTACATCTTCTTTCCGCGAGAGGTCGAGATCATCGGCTTTGACAACGAGAAGGGGCGATGCTTGATAATTGAAGAAAAAATAGTCATAGGCTTCGCAGATATCCTCCAAGTATTTTTCCGAAATATTTTTTTCCAGCTTACTCCCATCTTTTTCTATGCGTCTCATAAGCTTGGAAAGAGAAGTTTGCAGGTATATGACCAAATCCGGTCTGGCAACTCTCTCGACAAACACATTGTAGATCTTCTCGTAGACGATCAGTTCGTCGTCCGTGAGGGTTTGATAGGCATAAATCTTGTCCTTTTCGAAAAGATAATCACAAATAATACGCTCATCAAAAAGGCCCCTCTGCCTGAGCCCGACCTGTTGATGGTATCTGTTGACCAGGAACACAAGCTGCGCGAGAAACGCGGCCCCCTCTTTTTCCTCATAAAAGTCCTTGATGTAAGGATTTTCGGTTCTGTCCAAGACGATCCGCCCGCCGATACTCTTCGCCAGGATATTCACGAGCTGAGTTTTACCGGAACGCAGCACACCTTCGATGGCAATATGCCTGAACGGAATTTCTTTTCTATCCACTGTACTTTACTGTGCGGAAAAAGATCTGCTAAACAAGTTCTTTAAAAATACCCAATATTTCCTCTGAAGTCAAACGAATTTCAGCTGCATTTCTCCTGATTTTGGAGATAAAGGTTGAGCTCAGCTACAAGGGTCTCGGGATCTTCGATACCTGCCTCTTCGAGGAGCTCACCCAGAGTTCCCCAAACGGGCTCACCACAACGGATACATCTGATTCCGTGTCTTGTCAAAAAACCGACAGATTTGGGGTACTTGAAGGCAAGGTCCTCAACCTGGGTGTCTAGACGGACCTTTCCGGACATCAATCTCCAAACTTGATCCCTTGCGCCAGCGGCAATTCCTTGGACCAATTGATCGTGTTCGTCTGCCTCCGCATATACCCTTTCCAAGCATCCGAACCAGACTCTCTGCCACCCCCTGTTTCTTTTTCTCCACCGAAAGCCCCTCCGATCTCCGCGCCAGAGGTCCCGATGTTCACGTTGGCGATCCCACAATCGGATCCTTGATGTGACAGGAATTTTTCCGCTTCGGTGAGATTCTGCGTGAAAATGGCACTGGACAGGCCTTGAGGAACGGCATTGTGCATTTCGATCGCCTCATCGATGTTTTCGTAATCCAAAAGATACAGGATCGGTGCAAAGGTCTCGTTGTGAACGATTTCTGTCTGTGCAGGCATTCGGACGATTGTCGGCTCGACGAATTGTTCGCCGATCTCGGGCAGACGGTTCCCTCCATAAATAACTTCACCGCCTTGTTCTTTGGCTCTCACAAGTGCTGCCATCATGTCTTCGACCGCAGCCTGTGTTACCAGCGGTCCCATCAGAATCCCATCATCGAGAGGGTTCCCGATCTTGACCTGTTTGTAAGCATCGATGATCTTTTCGGTCAACTTCGGAACTATGGTCTTATGAATGATGATTCTTCGAGTGCTCGTGCATCGCTGTCCGGCCGTACCCACGGCGCCGAAAAGGATCGTGCGGACAGCCATATCCAGGTCGGCGTCGGCAGTCACGATAACTGCATTATTTCCGCCTAACTCGAGAATGGTGCGTCCAAACCTACGGGCAACCCGTTCTGAAACACGGCGTCCCATCTGCGTCGAGCCCGTGAATGATATAAGAGGCAGACGGGGATCATCGATCATCTTCTCTCCTACGACTGCACCGCGTCCTATTGTTATGTTGAAAAGACCCTTCAGACCATGATCCGCCATGACCGTGTTTGCGATATGTTGCACGGCCACTGTAGTCAACGGTGTGTCCGAGGAAGGCTTCCACACAACCGTATCGCCACACGCAGCTGCAATGGCTGTGTTCCAGGCCCAGACAGCAACGGGAAAATTGAAGGCCGTGATCACACCGATGGCGCCAAGGGGATGCCATTGTTCATACATTCGATGGGCTGGTCGTTCGGAATGCATGGTCAATCCATAAAGCTGCCGCGAAAGGCCCACAGCAAAATCACAGATGTCGATCATCTCCTGGACCTCACCGATTCCCTCTGCTTTGATCTTGCCCATTTCAAGGCTTACGAGCTCCCCCAGGGGTTCCTTCAGTTCTCTCAGTGCCTCTCCCAAGTCGCGGATAACAAGGCCTCTTCGGGGAGCAGGGGTCATCCTCCATGTCTTGAAGGTTTCAGCAGCCTGTTCGATCACTCTTTCGTATGTCTTGGGTGTGGCCTGTAGCACTCCGGCGATCGACTCTCCTGTCGTGGGATTGACCGAAAGGATCTCTTCGCTCTCCGGATCCTCGTACCAATCATCCGGGCCGGCACAGGCTCCCAAATTATGTTCTCTTATTTGCAGTTTTTCGAGCAATTCTTTCAATGATTCCTCCTTTTGGATAGCAACGCTCTCTCCAATTCCGCCGACACAATTATTCCTCACCCAAAAAAGGGTATCTATAATCCTTAGGAGGATTGAGATGCTCTTTGATGGTGCGAGCACTTACCCATCTGAGAAGATTCATGTAGGAACCGGCTTTGTCATTCGTTCCCGAACCTCTAGCTCCTCCAAAAGGCTGTTGACCAACGACTGCGCCTGTGGGTTTGTCGTTGATGTAAAAGTTTCCAGCCGCATGACGCAGGGTTTTGTAGGCTTCACCAATGGCCCTTCTGTCATTGGCAAATATCGAACCGGTCAACCCATAGGGCGATGTTTTATCGCAGATCTCCAACGTCTCTGAGTACTGATTCTCCGGGTAGATGTAGATGGTTAGCACAGGTCCGAAAATTTCCTCCTCCATGAGTTTGTGATGGGGGTCTGTGACCACAACGACGGTCGGCTGGATGAAGTATCCCTCGGAATCATCATATGTTCCGCCGAAGATGATCTCCGCAGTCTGCGAGTTTTTCGCATATTCGATATATTCAACGATATTGTCGAAGGCGGCTTTATCGATCACGGCTGCCATAAAGTTCGAAAAATTCAGGACATCTCCCATCTTGATCGTCTGGATCTCATCCAAAAGCCGTTCTTTGACTGCAGGCCAGATATCTGCCGGGAAATAGGCACGGCTGGCCGCCGAACATTTCTGGCCCTGATATTCGAATGCGCCTCTCAAGAGTGCTGTGACCACTGCCTCTTTATCGGTCGAAGAGTGGACAAAAATGAAGTCTTTGCCCCCCGTTTCTCCCACAATCCTCGGGTAGGTCTTGTAATTCATGATGCTGGATCCTATGGTTTTCCACATCGCCTGAAATACAGCTGTGCTGCCCGTAAAATGAACTCCGGCCAGATCAGCCTTCTCTAGAACAGGATCGCCCACATACCGGCCTGGGCCGGGGATAAAATTGATCACACCATCCGGCAATCCGGCTTCCTTCAATAACTGAGCGATAAAATAGGCCGAATACACAGCCGAAGATGCTGGCTTCCAGAGGACAGTGTTGCCCATCATCGCGGGAGATGTGGGAAGATTGCCGGCAATCGAAGTAAAATTGAAAGGAGTGACGGCAAAGACAAAACCCTCGAGCGCACGGTATTCCACATAGTTCCAAAGACCGGGCGTCGAGTCGGGCTGTTCTTCATAGATTTGTTGCATATAGTAGGGATTGTACCGGTAAAAATCGATAAGCTCACACGCCGCATCGATCTCTGCCTGGTGGACGGTCTTCGATTGCCCCAGCATAGTCGAGGCATTGAGTATGTCCCGATATTTAGTAGCGAGTAATTCTGCGGCACGAAGAAAAATGGATGCTCGGGAAATCCAGTCCATCTCCGACCAGTCTATCCAAGCCTTCTTCGCTTCCTCGACCGCCATCATGATCTCATCCGGGCCGGCTTTGTGATATCGTCCCAGAAGATGTCCATGGTCATGAGGACAGCGGCAGTCCGCCAGATTCCCGGTTCGGACCTCTTGTCCTCCGATAATGAGAGGAATCTCGATCTCCTCATTCAGCATGCGTTTGAGTTCCGCCTTCAATGAATCCTTCTCTGGCGAACCCGGAGCGAAACCCAAAATAGGTTCATTTGCGGGACGCGGTATTTTTATGACGCCATTCATGGATAATCCTCCTTTATCACGATTTATAAGGGCAACAATTATACATCAATAATAAATTTTCTTCACCCTAAATTACAGTCCCAGATCTTTGTCGATCCCCTGCATCGCTTCCAGACAGATGGAGAGGAACTCATCGAGCTCGATCCCGATTTCCCGGATCTGCTCAATGTCTTCCCTTTTCGCTCCTCGGGCAAAACTCTTTTCTTTATAGCGTCTTTTCACAAATCCTAGATCCACCTCTTTGAGCTTCTTGGATGGATGCATCAGGGTGGCCGCAATGATAAGCCCAGTCAGAGGATCGACGGAATAAATGGCATAATCCATTTTTGTCTGACAAGGCACCATCGCTGCATGCGCCTTGATGGCCTGGAGGATCTCAGGCGCGATACCTAAGTCTGTAAGGATTTTGACCGTCTCGGTCGTATGAAGTTCAGGATTTTTTTCTGTTATTTCATAATCGAGATCATGAAGGATACCGGCTAATCCCCATGTCTCGACATCTTCACCTAACTGACCAGCCAAAGCTCTCATACAGGCCTCAACGGCCAGGGAGTGCTTGACGAGATTTTTGTTTTTAAGATGTTGTTTCACAAGCGTCAAGGCTTCGTTACGATCCATTTTTATGCTCCTTATCTTGAAGTTTTAAAATAAAATTCTATTCGCTCCACAGCTCCGTCTGGAATTATCAGCAGAGCTTCACAGATCATAAGCCATTATCGATGGCCTTGCCGCCTTTCTTATCGGAGCTTTTTTCTTCTTTTTCTAAAATTGTGAACAAAACATTCGCCGTGGCTTCCTCAAGGCCGTCGTCTGCGGAAACATGGATCACAAACAGTCCTTCTGTTTCTGGAATCCATGTCCAACTGCTCTCTCCAGAATAATCCTTAACTAGCTTTTTTTGCCCGGGAACAAACAGGGACATGTGTGTAAAAAAGGCGATCTCATGAACGCGTTGCAACCTGAACTCATACTGGGGTGAAGACATTCCCCGAGAGGTCGCTGAAAAGGCGATCTCTGTGCCCACTTCTTGGGGCGAATCCATGGATTGGGCGAGAACAACAGCGGCATCCTCCTTTTGTATCAAAAAAGGCATTTCGAAGGCAGCCTTTTCCTTTTCATCGGTCGCAGTCACTCCTACAGAATAAATCCCCTCCTTTTCGGGGAACCATTCCCAGGTCCTTTTTTCTGAGCTCTCCTGAACGACCTCTTTCTCTCCCGCTTTCCCGAGCAAAAAAAAGTAGGGATTGAGGGGCCACTTGAGCATTGGTGTCAGGCTGAACTCAAATTCAGGCATATAGAATCCGAATGGGACGGCCGTGAATACGATATCTTCATTGATCTTCTGGGGCGAAGCCTTGGATGGGGATAACTCAACCGCCACCAATTTTTGAAAAAAAAGCAGCGTCCCCTGGTCCGATTCCGAGTCATAACTGTTAACCAATACATAGGGTGCACACCACATCGGATTCGATCGCATCTCTTGGGCACCCTGGAACTCCCCGATCTTTTCACCGGTCTTCACATCAAAGCTCATCAGAAGAGAGGAGAGAGAAGTCACAACGATCCTATCATTGACGATCATAAGATGATAAAAGGCCCGCGAAGGGGTCACACTCCACCATAAAATATCCCCCCCTTTTTTATCCAAACAGTAGAGAACGTTGTCCATGCAAGCGAAATACCCTCTCTTTTCGTGAAAAATTGGGGGAACGAGGAGCTCTCCACCCGTTCTGACCTTCCATTTCCTCTTGCGTTTCTTCACGTCATAACACATGATTTCTCGGTTTCCAGAGCCAAGGTAAACATAGTCGCCGTCTGTGGCAAGTGTTGTGCCGATCTTGCCGCCGATATTAAATTTATGGATCAGATTTCCAGAAACACTCAGGATGTAAAGATGGAGGTCATCACTGCCGAAGATGATATTTCCTCCGGAAACGACAGGATTCGACCGGATGGCACCCTCCGCCTTGAACGCCCAAGTTCTTTGGCCCTCTAATACATCGATGGCAAGGAACCATCCCGAGGCCGTGCCCATGCAGACCTGCTCCCCGAATTCGGTGATACGGCTCGTTATTTCTTCACCGATGACCCTCTGCCACAGGATCTCCCCTTTGGGATTGAGACAATAAAAATTATTATCCTGGTCGAGCACATAAATATTTTCTTTGCCCAGAAAAGGAGGGCTCACCAGCCTTTCCGAGATATGAACCTGCCATTGGATTTTTCCGAAAGATCCGTCAATACAATAAAGATACCCCGCTCGCGTCGAGATATAAACGAGAGTTCCCCTCTTCATCATCGGATTATTGATTTCACCTTCGTACTGAATCTGCAGGGCTTCTTCGATCGGGAACATGATGCCACTGGGATACGGAGGGATCTTTTTTCGGAAAAGCGAACAGGAAAACAAGGTGATCAAAATGGCACACACAAAAAAAACACCTGCAACTCTTGGTTTTTTCATCGATCGGAAGAAGGAGTATGATATCATTTTTGATCCCATCGACTCAATGGGTAGACAATTGGGGAAACATCCCTAAATCCGTGAAAGATATCAGAGTGTCCCCATTGGTGGTCCGAAAACACTCTCGGTGTCGCCGGCGAGGAAACTTCGCCTGGACGTAGGGGCCTCGTTGACATCTCCTCCAGGGAGATGCGCCATGCCCGCTCGGCCCCTCTCACAGTTTTTTCCATCACACAATGAGGAGAGCTTATCAACGTAACAAGAATTCATGTCTTTTCGGATCTGGGGATGCCTACTCAATGGCTTAGGACCGCGGCATGGCTTTACTTCAAAAAATGAAGCTGTTATCATTCGGAAGAGACCAGGAATGATCAATTATATTCTGCTCTATAAGATACGGAAGAAAGTCAAAAAAATCATCAAAGAAAAAATCGAAGACGAAGAATTGGCCACAACAGAAAAATCATGTGTGGGATGTGTGGCCGACGAGATCAGCTGGGAGATATATTATTTGCTCAAAGAAGATAAAAAATGATCGCTGATGGTCTTCCCTATCCCCCGACAGTTCAATAAGTCTCTACTTCTTTGCATTTTTTTTTCTATCGGAATCTCCGTCCGGCATTTCATCCTTGACTTTTGATTTGAGCCGGGACCACCAGTCTATTCTCTTTTTTATCTCTTTCTCCAGTCCGAGATTTCCTGGCTCATAATATTTACGGCCCTTTAATCTTTCTGGAAAAGTCTCCATATCCGTGGTCGAATAAGTGGAATCATGGGCATACTGATAGTCCTTTCCGTATCCGATCTCTTTCATCAAAGATGTCACTGGATTTCTTAAGTGGAGGGGGACTGGCTCGAAGGGACTGGATTCCACGTCTTTCTTCGCACGACCAAAAGCTACATAAGCCCTGTTGCTCTTAGGGGCGGAGGCCAGGTAGATCACAGCTTCGGCAAGAGCCAGCTCTCCCTCCGGAGATCCGATAAAATCGTAGGCTTGCTTGGCGTCTAACGCGATCGATAGAGCTTTAGGGTCTGCGAGGCCGATGTCTTCGGATGCGAACCTGACTAACCTCCTGACGATATACAGAGGATCTTCACCCGCTGCCAACATTCTGGCCAGCCAGTAGAGGGACGCATCCACATCGCTGTTCCTGAGGCTCTTATGCAGAGCGGAGATGAGGTTGAAATGCTCCTCCCCTTTTTTATCATAGAGAAGCACTCTTCTCTGTAGGGCTTCCTTGACTTCCGTCACCGAAATACGGCCCTTCTGAGATAGACTGGCAGCGATCTCCAATGTGTTAAGGGCTCGTCTGGCATCGCCGTTTGCATAATCCACGATTATTTTCACTGCCGATTCTTCGATCTTCAAATTCATCGATCCCAATCCGCGTGTTTTGTCCGATAGAGCCTCTTGAATGATCAATGCGAGCGTCTCCTCCGTTAAGGGATTCAGCATAAGAACCCGGGTGCGGGATAGGAGGGGAGCGATTACCTCGAAGGAGGGATTTTCGGTCGTTGATCCGAACAGGAGAATGTCGCCTCTCTCCACATAGGGGAGAAAAGCTGCCTGCTGGGCCTTGTTGAATCTGTGGATCTCATCGATAAAGAGGATAGTGGGTTGGCCATAAAGATTTTTATGGTTCTCTGCTTGGGACATGACAGTCTTTATGTCCTTTATACTGGATAAGACCGCACTGAAGAACATCCACGGATAATTGAAGGTGTCGGCGAGGATATAACCCAAAGTCGTTTTCCCCGATCCGGGTGGTCCCCAGAAGATGATGGAAACCAGCTGGCCGGTCTTGATAAGCTGTGTCAGGATCTTTCCCTCGCCGATCAAATGGTCCTGACCATAAAATTGTTGCAAGCTTTTGGGTCGCATCCGCTCAGCGAGAGGCGTATGAGTTTTTTCTTCGGATTTCATGGCCGAATCCTCTCGAATTATACCAAAATTTCGATCCCCGGGTCACCCAATCTTGCAATGCATTCGAAGGATGAAGGAGCTTGACGTGGAAAAATGACCATGCTAATGTAATGATTGCTTTTACAGTGATCTTTAGGATAAAAATGTCACTATTCCAAAAAACATCGCGGTAACCGCAGGATTGAGTTGGTGAGACAAACGGTGAAAGGCAAGACTGAATCAGATAAGCTCGTCTTCAAGCTGGATGAAGTGGCAAGGCTTACACAAGTGGATAAAAACGTCATCGAGTCATGGGAAAAGGATCTCTATTTCATCCAATCGGGCAAAACCCGTGCAGGGCACAAGATCTTTCGGAAAAAAGATCTAACGATATTCCTCAGGCTCAAGGAGCTTATAGAGGATGAGGGACTCACTCTGGCCGGTGCCAAAAGACAGCTTGAAGAAGAATTGGGAGTTAAAAAAACGACGGCTATCCATCCAGACAGAATGAAAAAGGTCCTCTACAACATCCGCGAACAACTGAAGGATATCGCTTCCACTTTGGAAGAATAATTACCCGTTCAAAACCCAAGCATTTATTGAGCGCTTTTGTTATAATAATGAGCCCTGTTATCGGGACGTGGCGCAGCCAGGTAGCGCACACGCTTGGGGTGCGTGGGGTCGGCGGTTCAAATCCGCCCGTCCCGATTCCTATCTTTCAATAAATATCCGAGGAGGAAAACTTGGGAGATATTCTAGCCAAAGCTCTAAAACTTTCTGCACTCATAGACTACCAAGCCGGCTCAGTCGTCAGTCGAGAAATTCTATCGAAAAAAACCGGGACCATAACCCTGTTTGCCTTTGATGAAGGCCAGGGCTTATCCGAGCATACAGCACCTTTTGATGCGACGGTTTTGTGCTTGGAAGGGGAGGCAGAGGTCCTAATCTCGGGAAAGTCCATTCAGGTCCATAAAGACGAAATGGTCATCATGCCCGCCGATCTGCCCCATTCTCTCGAAGCCAAGACCCAATTCAAGATGCTGCTCATAATGATCCGCACCTAGGGGTATCCGTATATGTCGCCGAACCGATTGATCCGAGAAAAAAGTCCTTATTTGCTGCAGCATGCATCGAATCCTATCAATTGGTATCCCTGGAATAATGAAGCCTTTAAAAAAGCCAAACGGGAAGACCGACCCATTTTTCTCTCCATCGGATATTCTACCTGTCATTGGTGTCATGTTATGGAACAGGAATCCTTCGAAGATGAGCAGGTGGCTCGACTGATGAACGAGAACTTTGTCTCTATCAAAGTGGACCGAGAAGAGCGGCCGGATATCGATAATGTGTACATGAAAATATGTCAAATGATCACTGGAAGGGGAGGATGGCCTTTGACGGTCATTATGACACCCGATAAAAAACCTTTTTTTGCGGGCACATATCTGCCAAAAAAAAGACGCTTCAATCAGATCGGGATGATGGATCTCATTCCTCGCATCGGAGAGCTCTGGAAAACTCAGAGGCGTGATCTATTGGCTTCCGCAGAAAAGATCGTCCTCGCTCTGGGCCAGCAATCGGTCCAACCCCGCGTCGACGGCCCGAACGAGGAAGTGCTGAACCAAGCCTTTCGGCAATTGGCCCAAGGCTTTGACGCTCAATACGGAGGATTCAGTCAAGCGCCCAAATTCCCTACTCCCCACAACATATCCTTCCTGCTTCGTTATTGGAAACGGACCGCCAATGATTCATCGCTTCACATGGTAGAAAAAACCCTGAGGGCTATGCGCCGGGGAGGAATTTTCGATCATATTGGATACGGCTTCCACCGTTACTCCACAGATAGACATTGGCTCCTCCCCCATTTCGAAAAAATGCTGTACGATCAAGCGCTCCTGGCCATGGCATATACAGAGACATATCTGGTGACAAAAGATGATTTCTACAGGAAGGCGGCCGAAGAGATTTTTATCTATGTTTTGCGCGACATGACATCTCCCGATGGTCCCTTTTTCTCCGCAGAAGATGCGGATAGTGAAGGCGAAGAGGGAAAATTTTACACATGGACATGGGACGAATTAAAGAAACACGCAGGAACGGAGGACCTCACATTCCTTTCAAAAGTGTTCGGTGTTCATGAGAGCGGGAATTTTTCCGATGAGGTGACAGGGACCAAGCCCGGCACGAATATCCTCCATCTGCCAAGCTCGATTGAGGAATTGACAAGAGAACTGAGGCAAAGTGTCGAGGATCTGGAAGTGAGGACGGAGACTCTCCGGCAGAAGTTATTCCAAATCCGTGAAAAAAGAAAGCACCCCTTGAAAGATGACAAGATTCTGGCCGATTGGAATGGCTTGATGATTGCCGCCCTAGGCAAAGCGGCCCGGGCCTTCAACCGAACAGATTATTATGAAGCAGCAGATAAAGCATCGGACTTTATCTTGGGAAGCATGAGACAAAGGGACGGGACATTGTTCCACAGGTACAGGAACGGAGAATCCAAGATCAGTGCTTATGCCGATGATTATGCATATTTGATCTGGGGCCAGCTCGAGCTTTATGAGGCCTCTTTTCAAGAAAAACACCTGCACACGGCACTCGATTTGAATGAAATCTTTATTCGGCATTTCTGGGACGAAAGCAAAGGAGCCTTTTTCTTCACATCTGATACCAGCGATACTCTTTTCCTCCGACAAAAAGAGAGTTACGACGGGGCAACGCCTTCGAGCAATTCGGTGGCCATGATGAACCTGCTGCGCCTCAGCCGGATGACAGGTCGGTCGGCTTATGAAGAAAAAGCAGCACAGCTATCGGAATTCTTTTCAGGAAATGTCAGCTCCCATCCATCTGCTTACACACAGATGTTGTGTGCGATCGATATGGCTCTGGGGCCCTCATATGAAATAGTCATCGCCGGTGATGCAGAAGACAAGGAAACGCAAACAATTATCCGGACGATCCAGGAGGAATTTGTCCCCAACGCCGTCCTAATCTACATACCTGAAGCTCAAGACAATCCAGCTATCTATAAGCTGGCCCCATTCACGCGGCAGTACGGCGGCCTCAAAGGGAGTGCCGCTGCCTACGTTTGTTCTAACTTCACTTGTCAACAGCCCACTTCGGATCCCGAAAAATTGCTCCAATTTCTTGGCATCAAACCGACTGATCCGAA
>JASFEP010000031.1:0-19124 GCA_050124775.1 Candidatus Aminicenantota bacterium | reverse complement strand
CTGATTGCGCTCTCTGGCAACCTGTAAATTTTGAATAACAGGAAGGGAATTGTCGATCATGAGCGGACGACTGATCTTTTCGCTTTTGAGTTCCATACCCAAAGGATTCGAAGGCCTGTCGGATGCATCGATCTTGATGAAATAGATGCCATCAGGGAATGAAAGTGTGTCAAAGGCAAACACCTTTTCTCCCCAGTCCTGCTTGAGCGTGCGCCACTGATTCTCATTTTCGTTCCTTATCGAGACAGAATAAACGAGCACATCCCCATTTTCGTCGACAGCGTCCCATACTATGGTCTGGTATCCTTTCCTTTCGGCTTTTTTCGAAACAACATAGCCCATGGTCTTTTCATTGTTTTTTGCCTGTTCGGTTATATCTTGCTCCGCTCCCTGGATTTGTTCTTTCTGATCCGGAAGTTTCAAAAATACGACATTAGCCGGAAGGAGTTCGACCCTGGAGATGATCGGTGCTAAGTTGGACTGAAGGTAAAAGAGTGAGATCTTTTGCAGTTGGGGAGAGATCTTTCCGGATTGGGATTTAAAATTGACCTTGAACTGCAAATACCTCGCCTTGGGATTGAGCATCTGTTCCCCTTCGATCTTTTGATAGGGGGGAGACCAATCGCTCCATGTCTGGTTCGGCTCACTGGAGTTACCGCTTCGTGTTTGAAATTGAAGTGTCGTTCCAGAAGGCATTTCGGCATCCCACTCGATCCTCCCCCAAGATGCCAAAGTTTTTGCATCGAACACGCGACTGGTATACTCTCCTTCAAACCGCTGCTCGGCCGAAATGATGCACACATTGGATGGATTGTTGGATAGGGTGTAAATACCCGTCCCATGGGGTTGAAGCAGATAGATTTGCTCGGCTTGTTTTTGAACCATGAGGGAAACCTTTTCATTGCTGTCAATGGAATAGACCCTTCCCTGATTTCCCGTTCCAAAGATCAATTCTTGTCCGACCTCGTTCCAAAAAAGCGAATAGATCATTTCATCGGAAGAACTCCATAGCCTCTTGGCAATTCCCTCAGAATTGACTTTAAAAAGAGCACCGGGTTGTTTTTCTATCTTCGACGGCATATCTTGACTGATAGTGCCCGAAGGTGTGACTGTGATGGAGACCTCAGCATCGGGCTTTGCCGAAACGGCTGGTTTCGGCTCCGATATAGGTTTAGTAGACTTGCCTCCGGCCGCCGCGTATATATTGCCCACCCTATCGAGAGTGATAGTCCTGATTTCTTCGAAAGGCGACTCATACAAGATCGTGGCCCTTCTTTGAGGAGAAATGCGGTAGAGGCGGCCTTTTCCGCCGCTTCCTGCATACCATCCCCCATTCCGGTTCATCTCAAGACAAAGGATGTGGTTTTCCTCAGAATCTAAAAATTTCTGGCCCTCACCACGCTGGTTGATCGCGTAGATCCCTCCGCTCTCTCCCACTGCAGCCAACAAGATTTCCTTCTCATCGAATTTTAAATCCCAGATGTATCGTTCCTGCGGATTGAAGAAAGGCTCTCCCTTACCCTGAGAAGTAATTTTATAGATCTTTCCATTCGGGGAACTCCCTGCATAAAGATTTCCTTTTGAATCTTGAGCGAGACAAAATATGTCCTGTTCGGGCACCTTGAAATACAATTCGAACTGCCCCGCTTCATTCCGTCTGTAAATCTTTCCGTCATGGCCGGTTCCGAGATAGACTGTTCCACCTTGTGAAACGAGAAGAGATAAAAAGAATTCCTCAGTAGGGCCTTCCATCTCTATTACTTTGGGTGAAAGAGAAAGAACGCCGTCATATGTGACGGAGATCCCCTCGAATTTTCCTTTCAAATAGTCACTAATGTTCCTGAGTTCCCACTTTTGCGGCTGAACGGCAACTAAAAAAAGTGCTAGAAATATCACGACTGAACAAAAACCTGCGACGACTTTTTTCATATTCTCAACTCCTCTTTACTGGACTATTCATAAGAAATGTTGATACGTCTTACCTATTTTATTTTGATCGGGATAAGAGTCGCTCCTCTGAAAACGAACGGAACTGGTTGTTGTAGCTGTCCGAGCGTCGATCGTTCCAACTCAGTGGGAGCCGATGACGCTGCTCGTGGAGAAGCAAACATGGATTTCATGCTCGGCGGCAAGTTCGGCATCTCTTCTCCCCGGAGAAAAAGCCCGGGTTTGGATGCCAGGATCTTGAAGTAAATCCGGTTATTCTTCCTCAGATTATTGAGCATACGGATGACATGCTCGATATTCCTTGGCGCAAAGGGCTGACGTTTGTACTGTGTTGCTTCCAGCTGCTGCAGGGATACCGCATCTGCGATGGCAAGATAGAATTCAGAGCCTTTGGGCAAATTGGGGACCGGGATTCCCCCCTCCCAAACAGCACTTTCTCCCCTGAAGCTCCGGGTGTAGACCTTGATTCGGATAATCTCTCCAGGTGAAGCATCATACTTATCGAGCCAGACTTTTTCCAATTGTGCATATTTGACATCCTCAGAAGGAGAGACCGCCAGGTCGATCCGATGAATGGAGAGGTCTTGGAATTCGTTACTCATCAAGAAAAAAACTACGGCGGCGACGAGGCTCGAAAGATTTGTGCTTGCCATGTCAAAATTTCCAGAGAACAGGTCTTCCAAATGAACGCTCATGCCATTATCCAAGTAGACATCCCCACTGAACTCCAGAGAAAGGTCGCCGATGGCTCTCTCTTCGCTGAGTACAAGACTTGAAATTACCATATTGACCAAAGCGGGAGTCAGGATCTTATCATCTATGATATTGACCGTGTACTTTCGCTCGCCTTTGTTCGTTCGCATCGTGATATTCAATGGGATAAGATCGGGAACTTGTCCAAGCTCGCCATAGAGTCCGGGCATACGATCCTGAGAGAATTTTCCGACAGGGATTTCTATTCCCGTGAGTTTATGCGAAACATCGAGCTTCGGAACTATGGTCATGACATCCGTTTTGGTCATCATATACTCAACTGTTCCCAAGTTGAACCAGGGATGCCCCCATGCCAAAACCTTGTTCCCTTCCACATACGTGACGGTTCCCACTCCCGATACGTTGAGGTCTCCTGTGACGAGCTGTGCGCCGACAGAATCCCCTCCCCTTAGGGTCAAGTCAGGAATTTCGATCTCCTCTTGGGTTCGACCGGACATACTGACACTCATCGGTGCAAAACCCAGCCTGGAAAAAAAGTCTTTGGCCCTGTCAAAAACACGGGGCGAAAAACCACTGAAGACGAGTGGTATACTGATAGGGGCAAAGGTTCGATCCCCACTGATAATGGTGGGATCTTTGTAAAAATAAGATTCGTAGATCGCAAACAGCTCGCTCAGAGGAAGATGTTTTTTTATTGGGATCTGCGGCGTGAAAGTGGACTTGGTCGGTTCTTTGTCAGGGATCGCCTTCATCTCATTGATCGGCGTGACAAGCGCAAGCGGTTCCTTGACAAAAGCGCCGAGACTGTATGACAATGCGCCTATCAATTTGCCCTCGATGTAAACGGGGCTCCCACTCATTCCTTGTATCACTCCCGCGTCTTCAATGCTGGGCCCACTGATTCTTACGACGATCAAATCCTTCTTGGGTTGTATGTTGCGCATGACGCCCAAAACTTCGACATCGAATTCTTCGATGGTATCACCCAGGAAAACACTTCGGCCTTTCCCCTTCATGCCTGCCTTTATCTGGTCGACCGGAAGGATGTTTTGTACGCCTTCAAGACTTATGGGGGACAGCGTTGCCATCAATACAAAAAGCACCGTAAACACTCGTATTATTTTCATCATATTCATTATACTCTTTATCGCCACATCTAAAAAATTTTTACGGTATTATTAAACTCCGGAATAGCTGATTCCGTTCCAATGAGGCCTATTTAAGAATACCTAGTATCTTCCCAGATTTTTCAAAACTCTGGAGGACATAATCCAACTCCTCATCCGTGTGGGTTGCCGAGTAACTGGTCCGGATAAGGCTCTGATTCTTGGGAACAGCCGGATAGATCACAGGATTTGTAAAGATCCCGTCTTCCCTGAGCAACTTCCACAGCATGAACGCAAGCTCATCGTTCCCGATGATAGCCGGGATGATCGGAGTTTCTGTCGGACCGGTGTCATAGCCCATATCTTGAAATCCCGATCTCATTTTCTCACTGATCTGCCACAGTTTCTCTCTTCGCTCAGGTTCTGATTCGATGATATCCAGTGTGGCGAGCACCGTGGCCACCGAAGCGGGTGTAATGCTTGCGCTGAAAATGAGTGCTCGGGAATGATGTTTGATATAGCTGATGACCTTTTTCTCTCCGGCGACAAATCCACCCAGAGCGGCGAATGATTTGCTGAATGTGCCCATTATCAGGTCGACATCTTCTTCCACACCAAAATGTTCAGCTGTGCCTCGTCCGTTTTTGCCCATAACGCCGACACCATGGGCATCATCCACCATGACCTTCGCTCTGTATTTTTTTGCCAACTTGACGATTTCGGGGAGATTCGTCAGGTCGCCCTCCATGCTGAAAACGCCATCCACGACAATCAATTTACCGGAGGAATCATCCAATGAGCTCAGAACATTCTCGAGATCATCCATATCATTGTGCTTGAACTTGTGGACATCTCCGTAAGCGAGTCGGCAAGCATCCACAATACTCGCGTGCACCATCTTATCTGTGATAACAGCATCTCCTCTGCCCACAAGAGTTGAGATAACGCCCTGATTCGTCTGAAATCCTGTACTCAGAGTGAGAGCGGCTTCTTTATTCATGAACTTGGCCAATCTCTTCTCCAACTCGACATGGATATCAAGAGTTCCGTTTAAAAACCGGGAGCCACAAGTAGCCACACCATATTTATCGACAGCATCCTGTGCGGCTTTCATCACTTTGGGATGATCGAGCAATCCCAGATAATTATTGGATCCAACCATGATCATTTCTTTGCCGTTGACTTTGACCTTATTCCCATTAACTTCTTGGATCGGTGTGAAATAGGGATAAAATCCCATGGCCATAGCCTCTTCAGCACGCGTGTACTTGTAACATTTTTCAAAAAGATCCACTATTCCCTCCTTTACTGGGAACACTCATAAAAAATCCGTGTGTTAACACTTTTTTCAGAATACTGCAAGTAGTCGGTTTGACCACAACGGGCGATTCTTTTACAATCTTAATCATGAAGATTTTCGTTACAGGTGGAACAGGCTTTATCGGAAGCCATCTTATCGATCATTTTTTAGATCAAAAAAACACTGAAATATTCGCCCTTGTCAGGGATTCAAACAATCTCAAGTGGTTAAAGGGGCTCAAGATCCATCTCCTCGAGGGAGACCTCTTGAATATTCCTACACTTCCGCCTGACATTGACTATATCTACCACATTGCAGGCTCAACTAAAGCATACAAAATAGCTAGTTATTATACTGTAAATCAACTTGGGACAGCAAGTCTTTTTCAAGCCCTCGAGAGCCAAAACATCCGCCCCAAAAGAGTCGTTTATCTGAGCAGTTTAGCGGCATCTGGGCCGTGTGCGGATGGAACGGCAGTGATGGAAGATTCCGCACCGTGTCCCGTCTCCCCTTACGGAAAAAGCAAGCTGGAAGGTGAGGTCGAAGCATTAAAATACAAGGAAATCATCCCTGTTGTTATTGCGCGAATCGGAGTTGTGTTCGGTCCGAGAGACAGAGGGCTCATTCCATATTTTAAATTCATACAAAAGGGTTTTCTTCCTTCTGTCGGCTCAAAACAAAAGCTCGTGAGTCTGATCTATATCCAAGACCTTATCGAGGCCTTGAAGCTATGTATTCACAAAGAGCTGACATCCGGCGAGATCTTTCATTTAGCAAATCCCGATCCATCCAGTTGGGAAGAATTGGGAAGGCTTGCAGCTGAAGCGATGAACGTTAAACTGATCAACCTGAAATTCCCCCTTCCGCTCGCTTATCTTGTGGCATGCGGCGCAGAAGTCTTGGGAAAATTGCGAGGGGATCCAAGTATTTTGAACCGGCAGAAATTTGAGGAGCTCAAACAGGATGGCTGGGTGGCAGATACTCAAAGGGCTAAAGAAAAACTCGATTTTTCACCTCGATATTCTTTAAAAGAGGCCTTGCATGAAACGATCGATTGGTATGTAACGAACGGATGGCTTTGAAACCCCCTTTAGCCTATTTTTTCTTCTGGTATATCCGGGAAGATGTGTAAAATGAGGAAGAGAACTTGGCGGTGTATTTAAGGCACCAACCCTCCTCTTGGGAGCAAGCAAAATATTTGATCTTGCCTTTCAACGTATGATTCCCTCGTTTTGCATCCATATTCACAGAAAAGGGTATTTCAATGGGCCCCTTAAGGTCTAAATATTCCTTTCCATCCTCTTCCTTTATCTCGATCTCTAGGTCTGATGCGGAGAAAAAATTCTTCGGAAAAATGAGCTCATCGGAGGGCTCCAGATCGATGGTGAAGGAGGGTTGTGAGCTAATCCTGACTTCTTCGTTGACCGTAACCTTGAGTACCACTTTTCCTTCTTGTCCCCGACGCAACCGCATCGGGTTGATGGACACATTAACCTTCAAAAGATCTTCAGCAGACGAGATCATAACAGGCACTAAAAAAGAGATAAACAAGAGAACAGCAGATCTTTTCATATAACGCTCACACTTATTTATATCTCAACTCAAGAAATTGTTCAAATCTTGACTTTTTTCTTTTATTCTTTACGATTTTTAAATAAAGTAGTATAGATTTTTTCTAAACTATCGATTATCATTAATTTGGAAAAAGACGTTATGATGAAAACTGGAACTATGATCACGGGGACAGGGCATTATGTTCCATCTAAAGTCGTTACCAATTTCGACCTCGAAAAGATGATGGATACATCGGACGAGTGGATCCGTCAGAGGGCAGGTATCAGTGAACGCCGCTTCGCGGAATCGGGGATTGGGGCTTCAGATCTCGGCTATCAAGCCGCTCTTAAAGCTATCGAAGATGCCCAGATCGACAAAGAAGACATAGACTTCATCATCGCAGCCACGCTCTCACCCGACCATTACTTCCCGGGAATCGGAGTGATGATCCAGGCAAAGCTAGGGCTTGAAGGGATAGGAGCTCTGGATGTAAGGAACCAGTGCAGTGGCTTCATATACGGGCTGTCTGTGGCTGACCAATACATCAGAGCTAAAACCTGCAAAAAAATTCTTCTCATTGCTTCAGAAGTTCAATCACACAACTTGGACTTTTCGAATGAAGGAAGAGATATGGCTGTCCTCTTCGGTGATGGAGCGGGCGCTGTCATATTGGAACCCAACACAGATCATGAGGATAACAGAGGGATCCTCTCCACACACCTGTTTGCAGATGGGAGGCATTTTTCAGACTTATGGATGGAAAAACCAAGCCCTAATGACAATCCCGTTTTCCCTGAGAATTTTCTTGATTACAAAGGATATTTCGCCCGAATGAACGGGAAGACCGTGTTTAAAAATGCCTCCGAAAAGATGCCTAGCGCTGTTAGAAAAGCTCTGGAGGCGAACAAATTGACGATCGATGACGTCGACCACCTTATCCCACACCAAGCGAATGACAGAATCAGTTTAATGGTAGCAAGAAATTTGCGAATTCCCGTAGAGAAAGTGATACGAAACATCGACCGGTTCGGGAACACGACAGCCGCTTCAATCCCGATCGCACTCGATGAGTCGTTGAAACAGGGCCGGATCAAAAACAACGACATCGTCGTTCTCACTGCATTCGGATCCGGTTTCACCTGGGCATCGGCGGTTATTCGCTGGTGATGTGAGGAATTAATTGGGCAAAATATTGCCTTTGTTTATACTTTTGTGGTAGGATTGCAAATCTTATCTTGGACATTATGAACACCTTCCGCAAAAAAAGGCTTTGCCACAGGAGGAAGAAATGAGGAAAACGGCCACTGTACTATTCATCCTTGTCTTCTGTTTCTGGACGGCGGGAACTCTTTTTTCTCAGCAGAACGAGGAAGACCAAAAGTTTCTCAAGTTCTTGGATGGTTATTTCGATGCGTTATGGAAATTCTATCCCACAATGGGAACACTTCAGGGATACCATAAATACGACAACAAACTCGAGGACTTAAAGAGTGGAAACATCGAAAAACGTCACGAAGAGCTGGATACCCTCAACCAGGAACTCGTGGCCAAGATCGACAGGACAAAGCTGAGTCCTGAATTCCAGATCGACCACGCCATGATAGTTGACGGCCTAGACAGAGAACTCATCAAACATGAGAACTTGATCCCCTGGGAATACAATCCTCTCTTTTATAATTCCATTGTTAATAACTGTGTCCGAAGCCTGCTCACTAAGGAATTTGCCCCTTTAGATGAGCGTGCAAAGAATGCGACCGAAAGGCTTAAAAACCTGCCCAAACTCATTAAACAAGCCAAAGAGAACCTGAAGACTCCCGCCCAGATCTACACGGAGACAGCCATTGCACAGTTTTCGGCTATCCTTGATTTCTACAAAAACGAGCTGCCCCAGCTGATCGATCAAACACCAGATGCCCACAAATCCAAACTGCGAGAAGAACTCAATAAAGTGATCCCGGAGTTAGAGACGTATCAAACATTTCTTCAATCTGAACTTCTACCTAGGTCCACGGGAAATTTCCGGCTGGCAGAGGCTCACCGCAGACTGATCCGCGGGACCTTTCAGAACAGTATCCCTCTTCCCGACCTAGTCGCTCGTGCCACTGCAGATTACAACAATATCCGTCGAGAAATGTTTCTCGTTTGCATCCCGTTCTACAGGATCATGTATCCCAACATCAACCTCGAACAGCTCACGACTCAACGGGGAGAAGAGGAAGTTAAAAATATCGCCATAAAGGGAGTGATCGACAAAATCAAAGGAGAGCACATCTCCATAGATGGATTCGTCGACAAGATCAAAGATTCGAAAGAAGAAATCAAAAGCTTCCTCCTCGAGAACGACCTTCTCGACCTCCCGGAAGCGAATCTAACGATAGAGACCATGCCTCTCGAATCTCACGGCAAACGATGGACCGAGGTCGTTCCTCCGGGAATCTACGAGACCTCCGAGGATTATGTGTGTTATCTTTCCCCCATTCCTGAAACTGTTGACGAACAAAAAGCGACATCTTTTCTTGAGGAGTTCAATAACTTTTTCGTTCCGTTTTTTACCTGCAGAAATATCTATCCCGGGCCCTTTGTTCCTTACTACTTTACACGAAAAAATCCTTCATTGGTGAGACGGATGTACCCGAATATGCCGCTACTGAAAGGATGGTCTGTTTTTATTGATGAGATGTTGCTCTACTCAGGCTATGGAAATTACGACCTTCGGCTGCGCCTCAACCAGCTGAAGAACCGCCTAAAGGCAGTTATCGATTTCAACCTCGACTTCAACATCCATGAAGCCGGGATGACCAAAGAACAAGCTATTGCCTACATGACGAGAGGAGCTTTTCTCACAGAAGCCGAAGCCGAATTGAACTGGCATAGGATCATACTGAATCCTGGGGAATCAACCTTTACTTACGTTGGCTTTCAAGAATTTCTCGACCTAGAGCTGGAATACAGAAAATTCAAAGGCGATGCTTACAGCAAAAAAGAATTCCTCCACAAGGTCCTCAGCTTCGGAGCTCTCCCTCTTCGCCATCTGAAAGAGAAGCTCCTCCAGTAGTTCAACGCAGGATACACCATTTGTTTCATGGAGTGATATAACTTTAAAGGACAATCTTCTCCATCGTATTTCAGAGCAGAAACACAGCGATAATTACCCGTTGATCCTTTATCGTCATTTCACCTATACGGCAGGAAATGTTGAGATTAATCGTCGATTCTCATGCTCACCTAACCGCCCACGAATTCGATGATGACCGCCACGAGGTCATACGGAGAGCTTTCCAAGAGGGGATTGGCGCCATCCTCTGCCCCGCCGATCTTTCCGAGGAGAAAGAGCTCGAGATCGCCCTCGATATCACTCGGACCTACACAAATATTATCGCGGCGGCTGGAGTTCACCCTCATAATGCCAAAGACTTCACGGCCGATGATCTGAATAAAATTGAACTTCTCGCTAAGGGGAAAAACATCCGAGCTGTCGGTGAAATCGGTGTGGATTTTCATTACAACTTCTCACCTCCCGACGTCCAGGTCAAGGTATTCAAGAAGCAGATAAGCATGGCTCAAGAGATGGGTCTTCCAGTCGTAATCCACAGCCGTAATGCGAGTAAAGAGATTCTAAAAGCCGTTAAAGAGGAGAGATTCACACGAGGGGGAATCATCCATTGTTTCACTGAAGATTGGGAATTCGCCGAGACGATGATGGGATATAATTTTCTGATCTCCTTTTCGGGAATACTCACATTTCCCAAAGCACAATCTCTGCGAGAAGTTGCGATCCGCACACCCATGGAAAAGATTCTCGTCGAGACCGATTCACCCTATCTGGCTCCGGTCCCTTACCGGGGGAAGATAGAGAGGAACGAACCTGTTTATGTCAAAGAAACCGCACAGTTTCTTGCCAAACTCAAAAACGTATCGCTGGAAAGGCTCGCCGAAAGAACCACGTCCAACTTTGAATCGCTCTTTCAGATTGAAATTCAAAAACCGAGATGTTAATATATTTGCCACGACTTGGCCCGCATTAAAGCTAAAGGTCGATTAAGATGAGAGATGCAAAAACATTCATAAAATCCCAACTGGAACAGAATGTCTCTCTTCTGGATCTGTACAAAACTATCCAACAGGATCTCCAGAAAGTGGAGAGCACGCTCGAGCTATTCACAAAATCAAAGAATCCTCTGATATCCGAGATCAGCGATTACCTGTTCAAAAAAGCCGGAAAAAGGATCCGGCCCGCGCTTTTAATGCTGTGTGCCAGGCTTTTCGGCTATGAGGGGGATGATCACATCCTTATGTCGGCACTCGTAGAAACGATACATACGGCCAGTCTGATCCATGATGACATCATCGACCATTCGGATATAAGGAGAGGGAGGCCGACTGTCCATGCTACATGGGGTCCGAACATCACAGTACTCCTCGGAGACTACCTCTACATCAAAACCCTGAACCTCGCTGTTCAGAGCAAACACAGAGAAGTCATCCAGATCCTGACCGACACCTCAGCCCAGATGATAGACGGAGAGTTGTATGAATATTACATGAGCAGGAATTTGCAGCTGGATGAGAAGGACTATCTTGATATTCTTGACAAAAAAACGGCTTCGCTCTTTCGTGCCTCCTGTTTGATTGGAGGAATTCTCTGCGATACTTCAGAAAAAGAGCGAGAACTTTTGGCTGCGTACGGAAGAAACCTCGGGATGTCCTTTCAGGTTGTGGATGATCTCCTGGACTATACAGGAGATATTGGCACCCTCGGAAAGCCAGTCCTCAGCGATCTGGAAGAGGGCCGGATTACTCTCCCGTTGATATACACCTTGAATCACGATGGCAAAAAAAACCAGGATCGAATAATCCAACTGATCCAAAAAAAAGATTTCGGCAAGGAGACCAAGAGCGAAATCCTCGCTATAGTGGAGTCGAACGGGGCCCTGGAATATACTTACAGGAAAGCTGAGCGTTATGCTCTGAAGTCCAAAGAGATCCTCAATCATTTCCCTCCATCCATCTACCGGGATTCACTGGACTTGGTCCCGGATTTTGTGCTCAACAGGAACTTGTAATCCTTTACCCGCGATATAAAAACAGGAACAAATTCGAAGATTCTCCACATTGAAAATTAAAGCAAATAGAAAAGCAGATCATATGGTTTTCAAGCCTCCCTATCTTTTTCTCAATGGAAATGAAAGATGCTAGAGATCGAAGTCAAAATTAAGATTGAAAACATGGCCGACACCAAAGAACAGATCCTGTCTCACGACGTCGAGCTCATTACGGAACGGCATTCACAGGATGACACTTTTTATGATTGGCCGTCTCTAGAGCTTCGAAAAAAAAGACATGCCTTGAGAGTAAGAAAAATCCACAAGAAAACATTCCTCACGTTCAAGGGCCCGCAACAAAAATCGAGAAAATTCAAGATCAGAGAGGAGTTCGAAACAGAAATCAAGAATGAAAAGCACCTTAGGAAAATTCTAAAATCATTAGGGCTTCAGCCGGTTTTCCAGTATCAAAAATTCAGGACGGTTTATCGAAAAAAAAAGCTGACGATCTGTTTGGACGAAACACAGATCGGCGATTTTCTTGAACTCGAGGGACAGCAAAGCGAGATCGTGAGGTTTGCCCATTCGATGAATTTTTCCAAGGATGATTTTATCAAGCAAGATTATGTCCAGCTCATCCAGAAAGAAAAACTATTCTGAGTCGACGAAATTATCCCTGAATCCGTTATGCTTGACGTCCCAAATGGACCGATCGGCGGTTCGAAAACAATCAATGGGGAATTCTCCCAAGCGGTCCGAAAGAGAGGAAAAGATCCCACAGAAAAAAATTCCATGCCCTTACTCCCCTGACGGTTTTCACCACCAAACAAGCGGATTCGGCACAGAGACAATGATAATCCATGCCATCACAGTTCCGAGAATATTCGATGATTCGACAGGATAGTCGACAGATATTAAAATGTGGTTCTTCTACTTTTTTTTACTGGTTGTCTTTTTTGCGGTTTTTGCCTTCGAAGGTTTGGACTTTTTTTCAGGAGTGTCCTTCGTCTCGGCCTTATCGCCAGCTTTGTCCGCCTCTTTCTCCGGAGCATCTTCTTTCAGGATGCCCTCCTCGCCGATTCCCAGTTCCTCGCCGATGAAAGCCTCATCTTCCATTCCCTGGAACTCTTCGGCTTTGGGCTGGACAATTTCATAATCGATCAAGCGCTGCTTGACTTCTTGTTGTGCAACTTGGATGAGATTTTTGGATTTGGTCTTTATCTTCGGTTTGGAACCTGAGAGCAATTGTTTCGCTCTCTTTGACGCTAGGATAACAAACCTGAATTTGCTGTCGAGGTCGCCATAAACTTTCAAGTCAGTGTGTCTCCGAATATACAATTCTGATTTAAACAAGAAAGATACCAGAAAACCGTTTTGATTTCAACACTTTTCCGTGCTGCCTCGACTCAGCGAGGTCAGTTTTTGTTTTTTTCAACTAATTTTCAACAAACGATCCTCAGGATCGTCCTTTTTTTACTCGAAATATTTGCTTCGTATCGGTATTTTTTATGAATAGTCCAGGTTTAATTATCAGGGTAAGTATGTTAAAATGTTTCGCTAAAATGAATATCGAAGCCAAGATCCCGATGCTCTCCTACCACCCGGATTCCACAAAGACGATCTGGGCTGTTGGAGGCGGTAAAGGCGGAACGGGAAAAAGCTTTCTATCGTCGAGCTTGGCCATCCATCTCTCTTCTCTCAAGGAGGATGTTGTCCTCATCGATGCCGACCTGGGAGGACCAAACCTGCACACATTTTTGGGTATGGAAGAATCCAATGTCGACCTGGGTCACTTTTTTACGAACAAAGTCGCCTCACTTCAAGATACAATAACCCTTACCCCCTTTGAAGGTTTGAGACTGATCAAAGGAACAGAAAATGTGCTTTTTACGTCGAATCTCAATTATTACAAAAAGCTAAAGCTGATCCGGCACATCAAGGCGTTCGATGCCAAAAGAGTCATCATCGATATCGGAACAGGTACCGCTTATAATTGTATCGATTTTTTCCTGCTTTCCAATCCTGGAATACTCGTCGTGAACCCTGAGCCCACAGCGATCGAGAATGCCTATTATTTTTTAAAATCTTGTATCATCAGAATCCTGAAGTTCTACATCGAACATTACGGCATCCAAGACCTCGTCAAAAGGGTTTCGGATCAGATCAAAGACACTTCAAAGTCGATCTACAGTTTTTTTAGCGAGATCATATCTCACGATAAATTCTATGCGGATCTCCTGTACAGGGCGTTGCAGAGGTTCAATCCATGTCTTATAATCAATAAAGCACGGGATGAAAGAGATGTTCTGCTCGGAGAATCGATCGCAAATGTCGTCCAAAAATATCTTGTAGTGGAGCTCAAATTTATGGGTGCGGTTCCATTCGATGAGAATGTCCATTGGAGTTTGAAAGAAATGACTCCTTTTGTGACTAACCATCCAAATTCCGAGGCCGCCGCTGCTATCAGATCCATTGCGGCAAATTTAACAGGCAGTGACAGTTCTGCCAGGATGACAGGCGAGGCCAAAGCATCATGAGTATCAAAAAGCTCGAAGAAATGAACCATTATGAAGTTTTGAACATCAAAAGGAGTGCTTCGCAACAGGAAATTCAAAAAGCCTATATAGTGGCAAAAGCTGCTTACCAAAAAGATTCGCTTGCCCATTACAATCTTGTCTCAGAAGACGAGCGGAAAGATATGATGAGACAGATCGAACGAGCTTACCTTACCTTGAGCCATCCAAAAAAGAGGAAAAAATATGACCTCATGACACTTAACTACAAGAACCAAAACAAAGCGGCTTCATTCTACAGGCGATCCACGGAAAAATTGGTGATCGAAGACGGCGAACGAAAAGGGTTTTGGACTCAATTGAAAAACAAAATACTCTTCTTAAGAAAATCGTGAGCATTTTCCCTTCCTAATAGTCTTTCACAATATCATCATCGGTGCCAAAAGCTCCGTCACGACCCGCTGAGGTAAGCCGAAAATTTTCATCCGAAAGCCTCTCATATTTTATTTTATTTCCCCACGCATCCCATTTTCCGGTCGTAAGCGCCGGAGAGAAGCGAACGTCATCCAGGCTCTGCGGCGTGGTTCCGCTATTCACGATATAGGAAAGGATCTCCTTTTCTAAAGAGGACAAGTTCGTTTCCGTCAACTTCTGTTTTGCCGAAGAAAAGGCTTCGATTTGCTCTGGGATGTCCTTATTGCCTCCGGATTTTAATGTGTAGAGGAAAAAAACCACAACGCCTACGAGAAGAATGATGACCATAAATCCCCTGATTTTCATGATTCCTCCTTAAGTCCCATTTTTTGTTCCCGCTCCATAGCCTTAGCACGCATACGGTAATAGGGAATGAGAAGAAGAATAGCGATAAAAATCGAAAAAAAATATGTTCTGTTGATCCCTTCTCCGATCCGATGGGCTAACAGCACCAGGCTGCTCAAGACATGGATGAAAATCAAATTAAAAAATATGAGGTTTAATAAGACATAATCCATCACAAGCTTTTTTCGCCATGTTTCTTTTTTCCTTTCGGCTAGAACCCGAGCGATCCCCATAAAAATGAAAACAAAGAGAGTCTGAACGACCGGGTAGATAAAAAACATGGGCGATTTTTCGGTCATTATTGGCGGTTGGCCCATAAAATTTATCCAGAACGGCATCTCATCAGGTAGACGAGGATAGGAATAAAAGGCCAAAACCCAGCTCACAATTAAAAGAATACAATTGAATATAAAGAGTATAAGTAGTGACTTTTTCTGCATCGCTTTCAACTGCCTCCAGCTACAGTCTTTTTCCCTCAAGAAATTCCAGAAGATCCTCTTCATTGATCCACCATTTTCTGCCTATCTTTTGAGCTCTGATCTTGCCGGATTGGACCAATTTAAGGGCTGTGACCTTGCTGATCTGAAGCTTATCCTGGAGGTCTAAAAGAGAATACTGTTGGATGACCTTGCTTCCAAGCCATATCGTTCGCATTATTCTTCCCCTGTCATTTGAGAAATCACCCAATTTATGACTTAAATAATTCTAAATATACTTAATTTAATAGTATTATACTATAAATAGCCCTTGGATAGTCAAGTGTTCTCAATATACAGGATATATCCTCCTCGAGAAAAAAATTTAAGAATCAATATTAAAAATGTTCAATTATAACCCCTAACAACACGACTAAACCTATGCAACGTGTTTAGCTTTGATTCAGGAGTCAAACAAAAAGAGTTCCGATGAAAGACCTAAAAGTACTCGTTATCGATCCCGATTTTGATTATCTCCAGCTTCTCTCTCAATTTCTCGCCAGTGATGGTTTTCAAGTAGTTACAGCTACGGATGGTGAAGAAGGGCTAAGAAAAGCCATGATCGAAAGCCCGGACCTCATCCTCATGGAACCCATGCTCTCGAAGCTCCATGGCTTCACTCTCTGCAACATTGTCTCCAAAGAATTCAAGAAAAAAATTTCTGTTATCATCCTCACCAATCATTATCAGGAGCCTCATTACAAAAAAGAGGCGATCCAGGTTTATGGCGCAGCGGCTTATCTGGTACGGCCCGTGATGAAAAAGGAGCTTCGGTCTACGATCTTCGATGTGTTGGGGAAAAAATCCATGGAAGGGATGGAGGAAACCCCCGATCTTGAAGTTCCAGAAGTCGATGGAGTCGCTAGAGAAGATTCAAAATAATCAACGTCCACAGAAGTTGTAGCTGAACAGGCACCGGATGAATTGAATGAAATTGAAGTGGAGGTCGACAAGGAAGCTCCTCTCACGATTACAGAAGAAAACGCTCCCGTGCTGCAGGCAGAGAATCTACCAGAGAACGGAAAGGAAAGGCCACAAGAGCCTGTGGTGGAAGGAAAAGTTGAACAACCTAAGTTACCCCCTTTTGAGGCGGAAACAGAGTCTTCTGGAAACAACGGCAACGGTTCTAACGGAAAAAGCAAAGTGGACAAAATGATCGACGACATCGAGTCTGAATTTGGCCTGTTCAACGCCAAGAAGGTGGCGAACACTAATCCCGATCTTCAAATCTGATCAGCTAGAGAGCACATTCAAATCGGATCTGACAGCAACGCATCATCAAATCGCGATGATTTGAAACACAATACCTCTGCAGCTTAATGGAGTGCTTCTACGGCGTCGATTCCCAGGGTGTTTTCCTCAACGGTCATTCTATTGAGTTTTGCAGCGATCGTTGGATTATTGTGGGACTTAAACATGATCCGGATTCTTTTTATTTCAGATATATTACCGAGGTCGAACTGCTCAGGACTGCTCATGCCGTTCCCTTTGCCTATCTCAAGCCAATCGTCATCGCCATCCCTAACAAGAACCCCATACCAAAATCCTTCTAGGGGGTCTACTCCCGTTGGTCTGAGTGGTTGTCCACCCTCTTCACTTTCTTTTGACGCTGTCTGTTGTTGGGTCGACATCCGAGCATAAATGGCAATGTCGGCTCCCGGGCCGTTTTTGGCACTGAATTCCAGATCCATAACTCCCATTTCGGATAGTGTGGCAAATTGTTGATCGGGCTTTCTCAGCGCCAATTCAGGATTATTTACGGGCTCTGTAGTGAAAATAACCTTTGTGGCGTTTTTGCGATATCCGTAGACATCACGGCTCTGACTCTGCTCTGAGGATTTACGCAGAGTGGTCGACTGAGAGGAAGAACGAGGTGCTGTTCGTTGTCTATCCTGTGTTCCTCTGCGAGGAGATGGGGCTTGGGGCTGATCAGCGTTCATCGGCAATCTTCTTTGCTCTTTCAAGTCAGTATTAGTCACCAATATGCTTTTTTTTCCCTTAGCTTTGAGAGCGGCCCTGCGCTCCTTTTCTTTCTTAGCCACCTCGACAAGGCTCTGCGAGTGAATCATTGAAGCACAGATAAATACGATAAAAACAGCCGTGGATATTCCTCGGATTTTTTCCCTTATCATAACAATCATTAGTATAGGCCACCCTACCCAAAAGTCAAATTTGGAAAGCCTGCTCAGTCCTCCCTTTTTTTCGAACCCTCATGAGGAGGAGTAGTGATGGCCTCTTGCAGTAAAGCAGTGCTTTCATGTATCATCGACATGCCATCTTACTCAGCATGATAATAAGGGGGCCTAATGACAACTAATAACAAGTATCCCGAAGAAAAGCGTAAACATCCGCGCAAAGAAGTCTATGCAAACATGAGCTACCGAGAGTTCGTGCCGTCAGGAGTGGCGGGTATCATCCAAGACATGAGCGATGGGGGATTGTGTCTCATACTGAACAAGGAATTCCCTCCGGGAACTGTCCTTGAAGTGACTTACGAGCTGCCTGAAGAAGAAGGCCGCAGCGTCGAAAAATTGGTCAAAGTCGTGTGGCAGAGAAAAACGGATAAGGGCGTTCTCACAGGAGTGAAGTTCAGCCAGTAGAAGACGTTTCAATCAGCCATTGAAAATACCCACTAGATATGAAGAGAAAGAGGTTCATATTTAGCGAAATATATGTTATCCCTCATCATAAGATAATATTGGCATGTTTATTGCAAATTAAAATATGGAATGCAGGACAATATTTGAATATCCCAGGAGGTCACATTTTTACATTTTTTTCCTTTGATAATAATGTAAAAACAATTTGCACCGATTATTGTTTCCACTCGTGCGCGTGAGTATGATTCAACGTTTTTTCCAGATGAAAAAGCAGATATTCTTTGCGTGGAAGGAATGATCATATAAGAATCGACACCTTGTGAATCAAAGGATAGACAAAAGCGAGAAGATGCAATTCTTCGAAGCAATCCATATTTGGGGGATTTTATGACAAAAAAAATGGCACGTGGCTTGTTTATTATGTTGATTTTATCAGCACTTAGCTTTTCTCAAGAATATGATCCTTCAGAAGCGCAGCTAAAAGTGATTGAACTGACCGACAAGATCTACAAGCTTCAATGCATTTCAGGGACGTATGTCAACACACTTGCATCGGTGGGGAACGACGGGATTCTTTTGGTCGATACGGGATATCCACAGACCGGTTATCTTTTAAAGCGGGAATTGAAAAAATTAGGGGATGGAAAGATTCGTATCGTGATAAATTCTCATGAACACAATGATCATATTTCAGGAAATGTCGAGTTTGCAGACGAGGCGGTTATCATCGCCCATGAAAGAGTGAGAAGGGCTTATGGAGGCGAGTATTTTGCGCTCAAGGCCATTCACCGTCCTGGAATTCCACAGGTGGTTTTCAATGACAATTTGGCAATATTTTTCAACGGTGAAGAAATCCGGCTCAAACATTATCACGGAGGACACACCCTTGGCGATATTGTTGTCCATTTCACAAAATCGAAGATCGCTTTTGTTGGGGACATGGTTTTTGCCGGGTGTTTTCCAGGTGCGGATATAGCAAGAGGCGGGGATTTGAAGCTCTGCCTGGAGAATGTTCAGAAGATCATCGAGGATTATCCGACGGATACGATTTTC
>JASFEP010000030.1:0-19644 GCA_050124775.1 Candidatus Aminicenantota bacterium | reverse complement strand
CCATTGTCGGCGAAAAAGTGCTGGGACAAATCTATCAAAAAGCCCACCGATTGGTGAACAAACACATCGTGCACATCAATTCCACGGCGCATGGCGGTGGGGTCGCTGAGATCCTGAACAACCTGGTCGTGCTGCTCAATGATATCGGAGTGGATGCCGGTTGGCGGGTTTTGATCGGGCCTTCCGATTTTTTTTCCGTCACAAAGAAATTCCATAACGGTTTACAGGGCAATTCCATCAATCTGTCCAACAACAAAAAAAACCTGTATTTGGAAGCGAATAACCGCTTTTCACGTTTCACTCACCTGGATCACGACTGTGTGATCGTGCACGATCCCCAGCCGCTCCCGCTCATCAAATTCAACAAAAAGACTCAACCCTGGATCTGGCGCTGTCATATCGATATCACTCACCCGAATCCCGAGCTCTGGAATTTTGTGAAAACCTTCATCCTCCGCTACGATATGATGGTCATTTCCAGCGAGCAATTCAGAAAAGACGATCTTCCTTTGGAGCAAAAGATTATCCATCCGTCTATCGATCCACTGTCTCCCAAAAATATGGATCTCTCCGATGATGTCATAGCAAAAACGCTCAAAAAGTTCGATGTTCCCTTGGATAAGCCTCTGATTACTCAGGTGTCTCGGTTCGATCCGTGGAAAGATCCGGAGGGAGTTCTGAAAGTTTTCGATGAAGTCAAAGAAAAAGTGGACTGCCGCTTGCTTTACTGTTACAACATGGCACCGGACGATCCGGAAGGCATTATCATCTATAACAAGATGAAAAAGACCGCGGGGAAATATCTTCAGACCGGAGATGTTCTTTTCAGGCTCGGAGACAACCAGATCCTGGTGAATGCCCTTCAAAGAGTATCCTCGGTCATTCTTCAAAAATCCATCCGGGAGGGATTCGGGCTCACGGTTTCGGAGGCTCAGTGGAAGGGGACTCCGGTTGTGGCCTCCAAAGTGGGAGGTATTCCCGAACAGGTCGTAGATGGAAAAACCGGGTTTTTGGTGGATCCTCAAGACATCTCAGGATGTGCGAACAAAGTGGCCACTTTGATCAAGGATAAAAAACTTTCAGCAAAAATGGGGCAAGAGGCCAAAAATCATGTCAAAGAGAATTTTCTGATCACACGCCACCTTGAAGATTACCTGGACCTCTTGATAGATGTCTTCAATCGAATGTAGTGTCAGTTCCTCGAACTGACCGCAACCGAGTATATTCAAGCATATGTAAGGTCAGCTCCCCGAGCTGACCGTTTTCACGAACCATTTGGGAAACGGTCCCTACAAGTGTGTTTTCGAACCATCAATTGGGCGATCGTCTGTCATTCATAATGCGGTTGGAAATGCCGACATTAATCATCGAATATTTGATATTTTTGGGTCTACGGGTTAAACTTTTAATAAGTTAGCTTATGCCTTATACAAAGCCAAAATCGAACCGACTGATCGTTGTCTCCAACAGGCTGCCTGTAGCCATCACCAAAAGAAAGGGGAAGGTCACGGTCCAGCCGAGCCCGGGAGGTCTGGCCACGGCGCTCCGGGCTCTGGAGACGGACAAAGATGTCGTTTTCGTTGGTTGGCCGGGCTACATGCCTGAGAATCGTAAGGAACAGGTATTTATCGAATCGACTCTGAAAGAGGAGCACAACTGTTATCCGGTTTTTCTAAAGCGCAGGGAGATCGACAAATATTACTATGGCTTCGCCAACCGGACTCTCTGGCCGCTGTTCCACTATTTCACATCCTATTGCACCTTCGAAAAATCCGAGTGGGAGGCCTACCACCGCGTCAACCAGAAATTTTTCAAGGCGACCATAGAGCTCTCCGAAGGGACGGATACCTTCTGGATCCATGATTATCACCTGATGCTGCTTCCCCATCTGCTGCGCACCTATTTCCCCGATGCCGCCATAGGATTCTTCCTGCACATTCCTTTTCCCTCCTCAGAGATTTATCGTATCCTTCCCTGGCGGAATGAAGTGCTGGAGGGCATCTTGGGATCGGACCTGGTGGGATTTCATACTTACGAATACGCCCGCCACTTTTTAAGCAGTGTCCTTAGGCTTTTGGGGCACGAACATGAATTCGGATCCGTTTCTATCGCAGACCGGGTCGTTATGGTGGATAATTTTCCGATGGGTGTCGATGCGCACAATATCATGAACTTGCTCGAAGAGAAATCGACAAGAAGCGACATCCAGAAGTTCCAGAAGATGGTTCAAAAGAAAGACAAAAAGGTCATCCTCTCTGTCGATCGGCTGGACTATTCCAAAGGCATTCCTCACCGGCTTCTCGCCATCGAGAGTTTTATTCAAAAAAACCCGGCCTGGCGGGAAAAGTTCGTTTACATCATGCTGTGTGTCCCTTCGAGGACCAAGGTCAGGGATTATGCCCTCCTCAAGGAGGAGGTCGAGAGCCTGGTGGGACGTATCAACGGCCGCTTCGGGACTCCCGGTTGGATGCCCGTCTATTACATGTATCGATCTCTCCCCTTCCACAGGCTGCTTCCTCTGTATGCCCTGGCCGATGTCGCTCTGGTCACTCCTGTGCGGGACGGAATGAATCTTGTGGCGAAAGAGTATGTCGCTTCGAGGACGGATAACACCGGCGTTCTTATTTTGAGCGGCACTGCCGGCGCCGAGGCCGAGCTGGGGGAAGCTCTGGTCGTCAATGTCTACAGCAAAGACGATATCGTCGATGCCATCGTCCGGGCTTTGGAGATGCCGGAGAATGAGCAATCCCGGAGAATGCAAACCATGAGGCAGCGCATCATCGACTATGATATCCATCGCTGGACACGAAGTTTTATTGCGGGCATCGAAGAAACCAAAAGGCTCAAATCCCAGAGGGAATACCGAAAATTATCCGAAAAGTGGAAGTCAAAACTTCTGACGGATTACAAGAAAAGCGAAAAACGCCTTTTGCTATTTGATTATGACGGGACCCTTATCTCCTTCACCAAGAGGCCCGAGGATGCCGAGCCCGATACAGAGCTCAAAAGGCTGCTTCTTCTTCTTGCGAGGAAGCGCAAAAATCACCTCGCTATCGTCAGCGGTCGTGATCGACCAACCATGGACCGGTGGCTGGGAGATATTCCGTGCACCTTGGTGGCCGAGCATGGGGCCTGGATCCGTGTTGAGAAGGAGTCAGGTTGGAAAGCCCAAAAAACCGTATCCCAGGATTGGAAATCCCAAGTGCTACCCATACTCAAAACGTATGTCGCCCGGGTTCCGGGGTCGCTCGTCGAAGAGAAAGAATTCGGCTTGGCCTGGCATTATCGAAAGGCCAATCCCGAGCTGGGGGAAATCCGCTCCTGTGAGTTGTTCGATTACCTCAACGAGTTTTTAGCGAACACGGACCTGCACCTCATGCATGGGAAAAAAGTGATCGAAGTGAGGCCGGGTGGAGTCAACAAGGGACAGGCTGCTCAGACGCTGCTGAAGAGGAAGTCTTATGATTTTGTGCTCGCCATCGGGGACGACTGGACCGATGAAGACCTGTTCAAGGCGTTGCCCCGAGGAGCCTACTCCATCAAGATCGGCTTCGGTGCCACCCAGGCTCAGTTTTTCCTCGACTCACCCCAGGCCTGCCGCCGTTTTTTGCACGATCTTGTTAAATTATAATGCTTTGGCTGGCCCAAATGGTTGATATTAAAAGAGTTAAATAAAAAACACCATTCATTTTGAGCCTTAGAGCATTCATTTTGCCATGGAAAAGTGACCTCTAAGGTTTACAGTCAACGCATATGATGAGTCTGGATTTTATTTAGGCAAAAGCGTGACCGTGAGCGGGTGCCTCTCCAAGTCCAAAATTTATACGAAACTAGAAATAATGCCCCGAAAATGGTACATTCTTCAGGTTCATAACATGAAGAATTTTTGATCATTGACACCAAGATCCGAGTGGAATTTCTGATATCCAGAATTCAATATGGAGAGCATCAAGAAGTCAAAAAATTTATCATAGAGGAGGGAGTATATCTTATGTCTACAAAAAAAGCATTGTGTGCGGTCCTTTCGTTGGGGATTTTTTGGGGTCTGTTTTTGGTCCTATGCCCTGTCGCGTTTGTGCATTCTGCACGGGCTGATGCGGAAATAGCCGGTCAGAAGACGCAGAAGAAGTTTGATGTCGAGGAATGGAACAACCGCATCCGCAGGGAAAAATTCGACATGGTCCTACCTGAAGCCATGCGGAAGAACAACGTGGATATGTGGATCCATGTGATGAGAGAAGAAATTCGTGATCCCTTCGGCGCCCAAGACCTGGGCAGCACCTCCGGACTTTTTATCTTCACGGACCGTGGCGGCGACAGGATCGAACGGGCCGTCCTCGGGCGTCGCTGGGGAGCGACACAGCGGGAGCGAGGGGAGCAGAATAGACTGGTCGAAGAGTGTGGCGCTTACGACATCATCCACGATCCCGTCTTTGTGGTGGAGCCTGTCGCGAGTCCGATGACAGAGTACGATTACAGGTTCAAAGGCCTCAGGGAATTCGTCGAGAAACGCGACCCCAAACGCATCGCCGTCAATTACCGGGAAAATCTCGCCACCTGGGCAACCCGCAGCAGAACGCATGACGGTATTTCACACATAGACTACCTCCTGTTGACCAAAGAGCTCGGCGAAAAATATGCCAAAAGATTGGTCTCCTCAGAATATGTGATCATGGATTACAGCATCACTCCGGTGCCGAGCGAGGTCGAACTCCTCAGGCAAATGCGTGAGGACGAGCTCGAGCTCGTGAAGAAAGCTTTTGCCGCCATCGTGCCGGGTGTCACCAAAACGAGCACATTGGGCGATACAGGAAATTATGAAGTGGATGTCGTCGTCTTCCGCCGGATGAAAACCGGCCAATCCCAAAGGGGGAGGAGCGCCGGCTGGGAAAACACCGTGGTCCAGGGGGGCGACATCGTTGCCGCTCCCAGCCAGGGGATGTTCGCCTATGTGTTGCGTGAAGGCGAGACGGAACCCCCTCCGGAGATCCAAAAACTCTGGGCGGAGTATCTGAAGATCGATAAGATCCTGGCAGAGACAATTAAAGCGGGACTTACCAATCGCGAAATAAAAAAAATCTACGAGCGGAAATTCGAAGAGGCGGGGATTATTGTCAGAGATGCACAAATGCATATGGTCCAGCCGAAGAACAATTTTCCCGCCTATTCCTTAGATTATGATCCCACAAAAACACACCTCAGTATCGATTGTCACGGCAAGGGAAAGGGAGCGCGTGAGCGCAAATTCGATATCTACTTGGGCCCCAGGATCGGTTCTTACGGTCCCACGTGGACATGGGATGTTCCTCTCAAACCGAATCACCACTTTGTTCTGGAGTATTTTTTCTACATGCCGTCACCCACATCCAACAATGACGAAGACCAATACTTATTCTTTTGGAATCATGAGCAGGCGATCGCCACCGAAAACGGGGTTGAGTACCTATCACCACCACAAAAGGAGCTTATTCTCATCAAATAAAGGAGGCTATCCAATGCCTAGTAGAAAAACTTTTTGCTTAATCTTCTATTCTTTGTGCATAATTTTGAGTTCAAACGTTATGGCAACGGCGGAATTCGCGATAAAAGATGCGGTGGTACCCGATCAAAAATCTCAAGAAGAGGCCGATATCCGGGAATGGAATAACCAGATCCGCCGGGAAAAGTTCGACATGGTGCTTCCTATAGCCATGCAAAAAAACGATGTCGATATGTGGATCCATGTGATGAGATTGGCCATTCCGGATGACTTCGGTGCCGAAGAGCTGGGCAGCACCTCCGGTGTTTTCGTCTTCACGGACCGCGGCGGCGGCAGAATCGAACGGGCTGTTCTCGGACGCCGCTGGGGAGCGACCCACAGGGAATGGGGCGAGAAGGACCATGAATTGGTCGAAGAATGCGGGGCCTACGACATCATCGATAAACCCATTTTTGTGAAAGAGCCTCTGGGAAGTCCGGTAACAGAGTATGATGTCCGCTTCAAAGGGCTCAGAGAATTTATCGAAGCCCGCGATCCCAAGCGCATCGCTGTCAATTTCAAGCTCCAACTGGGGCCCTGGGAGACCTACATCGACTTCGGAGGCGCCAGGGACGGTATGTCACATACCGACTACATTCTGTTGACACAAGAGATCGGCAAAAAATATGCCAGCCGGCTGGTCTCATCCGAATACGTGATTATGGATTACATCATCAATAAGGTCCCGAGCGAGATAAAACTCCTCAAGAAAATCCGCAAGGACAATATCGATAGGATTATGAAAGCTTTTAACTCGATCGAGCCGGGTGTCACTAAAAGGCGTGATGTGCGCTTGACTGTTTTCCGCCGGACAAAAACGGGAGAATCCCAAAGGGGACGGAGCAGCGGCTTCGGGAGCGATAGGATCGAGCGGGGAGACATCGTCGCCGCGCCCAGCCAGGGCATGTATGCCTATGTGCTCCGTGAAGGCGAGAGCGAGCCCCCTCCGGAGATCCAAAAACTCTGGGCCGAATATCTCAAGATCGACAAGGTCCTGGCAGAGACAATCAAGGCGGGGTTGACTCCTCGGGAAATTAAGAAAAACTACACCAAAAAGTTCGAAGAGTTAGGGATCATCGTCAGAGATGACCAGATGCACATGTTCACCCCGAAAAACGATTATCCTGCCTATATGGCAGGTTACGATCCTGGAAAAACGCACCTAAGCATCGACTGCCACGGCATGATGAAAGGAGCGCGCAAGAGACCCGAGGAGAATTATCACGGCCCCAGAGTCAGCTCTTACGGTCCGACCTGGACATGGGATATCCCGCTCCCGCCCCATCATCACTTCGTTTTGGAGTACTTTTTCTACATGCCATCACCCACATCCGACCAGGACGAAGACCAATATTTGTTCTGGTGGGATCATGAACAGGCGCTGGCCACCGAAAGCGGAGTCGAATATTTGTCTCCGCCCCAAAAAGAGCTCTTCCTCATAAAATAAGCGCTTGGAGTTACGGCGTTGGTCATTTCTCCGGCATACAATGCTCTCGCCTTCTATTTGATCGATGCCTATTCTCTCGTTCATTGATTAAAGTTCTCGGCAGTTGCTCCTCGGCCAAGCCTCTTATACCCTTAGTCATACAAAAGTATTGCACGGGCCACACGGGCGAGAATCCCCGGACCGCGGTGTGATGAAAACGCAGAGCTAAAAATAATTCAAATACTCTGGTCCGAATGAAATAAAGAGATTGAAGGGCGTTGCTCAAGGAAACCGGTTCCTGTACATTAAAAGAACATCGGAATTTTTTACATCGAGGTGAGTTATGGCAATATGGTCTCGAAAAATTTTTTTGTTCGCAAGCCTGGTCATTCTTTTTCTTTTCGGCCTTTTTTTAATCAACCAAACGGCTCAGGTCGTGACTCTTGCACAAAATGTAAGTCCAGATTTCGGCAGAATCGTCCTGGGAGTATTGTTGATTCTTTATGCCCTTATAAGCTTTATTCCGGTCTACTACTATATCCGGCTTCCACAGGTCTTATCACCGCCTGAAAATGAAGATTCCCCCGAGTTCCAGGATTATCTTTCCCAGCTTTCACGCCGCTTAATGAAAAATATCCACCTTGATTCTGTCCCCTTAGGGAGCCGCTCAGATATTGAAGCTGCATTGAAGATCTTAAACTCCAAAGCGGATCAGGTCATAAAAAAGAGTGCATCCATTGTTTTCGTCTCTACGGCGATTTCCCAATCAGGGCGGTTGGATGCCTTTACGGTCCTCTTCGCTCAGGTGAAAATGGTGTGGAATGTCGCGGTACTTTACTATCAGAGACCATCCCTGCGAGAGATTTTCAAGCTCTACGCAAATATCGCCGCTACGGCTTTTGTTGCCGATGAATTGAACGAGATTGATATCTCCAGACAGATCGAGCCGGTCATAACCAGTGTTATGGGCACTTCACTCGGCGCCTCGATTCCTGGAATGGGTAAGCTTGCCGGAGTCGTCACCAATTCCCTTCTCACCGGCGCCGCCAATGCCTACCTCACTCTCAGGGTGGGAGCGATCGCCAAATCCTATTGTTCAAGCTTGACCCGCAAAGAAAAGGGATCCATGCGCCGCTCCGCAACGGTCGAAGCGGCACGGATGCTCGGAAAGATCGTTATGAATTCTACGGCGAGCATTACCCGGGCTTTTATGGCCGCTGCCGTTAAGACTCCTGGAAGGGTCTCCCGGGATATCATCACTTCGAGCTGGGAGAAGATCTCCAAAAAAGACAAGAGTTGAAAGCGGGGGGAAGGACTGAGGAGTCTTTATCATACTATTCGTCGAACACGAAGGGGAGGTGTTCGCTCTATTTGCAGAAGAGTGCCGGCCTCACTTTTTCTCGATCGCAGCCGGCGCTCCGAAAATCACTCTCATCCTCTCCTCATTGAACTTGAGCTTCCGGTCGTAAGTATAGATCCCATTGACCTCCTGTTCGATGTCGTAGAGTTCCGTGTAGCAAAATCCTGCAACATGGCGATGATTCGTGAGGACAGCCGTTAACTTTCCGATCAGATCCTCGACCTCTTCACGATTTTTCCCCATGCCCCAGTACTCTCTGGATTTACGCTCGTCTTCCATCATCGAAGCATATTCTTCCGTCCAAAAGGTTCCCCCATATTCGGCAACCATATAGGGCTGTCCTTCATAAGGCACCGCATATCGGGAAGAATTCAATCGAAATCCCTCGTGTTTATCCGGAACGAAATTTTTATAGCTGTTGTGAAATACTTCCAGATCTTGCTCGTAATCATGGACGGAGTAGATATCGGTATCCACATGCACAAACCCGCTGGTGTCATGGACAGGGCGGGTCGGGTCCAAGTGACGGGTTAAATCAACAGTTTTTCGAATAACGCGACGGAAGAGCTCAGGATTATTTCTGGCCTCGCTGGGTGTTCTCTCGTTGAATGGCGTCCACACAAGAATAGAAGGATGATTCCTGTCCCTCATCACGACCTCTCTCCATTCCTTGTTGTGATTACAGACAGCCTGCGAGTCTCCGAGGTCCAGGCCCCAGTCTGCAAACTCTCCCCATGTGAGATAGCCCAGTTTATCGGCCCAGTAATGGAATCTCTCGGGAAAGACCTTCTGATGGAGCCGAGCACCGTTGAATCCCACGGCAAGGGATAATTCGATATCCTTCTTCAGGGCTTCATCACAGGGAGCGCACCAGACACCGTCCGGATAAAAACCCTGATCGAGCACGAACCTGAGGAATATAGGCTCGTTGTTCAGGTAGAACGTGTGCCCCTCGATATGGAACTTGCGGAGACCCGCATAACTTTCGACTGAATCTAAAACTTTTCCCCCTGAAAGAAGTTCGAAGCGAAGGCCGTAGAGATAGGGATCGGATGGGCTCCATGAATGGGGGTTTTCCAACTCGAGAATAACCGATCCCCCTGTGGATGCCGATCGGCTTTGGGATGTGATCGTTTCACCCCTTTCTGAGTAGAGAATAACGCGAAACTCCATATTTTGTCTCCCATTCTCTATCACAGGGGTGAGGATGAATCGGCTTGCGTCCAGATCCGGGACTATGTGGACGGATCGGATATAACTTTTTGGCCTTGCCTCGAGCCACACCGTCTGCCAGATGCCGGTGGTCCGAGTGTACATCACTCCATAGGACTTTAAGCGTGTGCTCTGTTTGCCTGCGGGCTGCAGTCTGGACCGCACATCATCCACCGCACAGACCACAAGGTCATTCTTGCCTTCCCTCAGAGTATCGGTTATCTCGAAGGAAAAAGAAGAGTTGCCTCCGTAGTGGCGCCCCACCGGTTCACCGTTTATCCAGGCGCGGCAGTCGTAATCTACGGCTCCAAAATGGAGAAAAATAAGAGACTCATTCCACTCTTCGGGAATCTTGAATGTCCTGTGATACCAGACCCAAGGCATGAAATCGGTATGCTGTATCCCGGAGAGTTTGCTCTCCGGCGGAAAGGGAACCATAATCTTCCTGCTGAAACCGGATGGATCCTCCATCCACCCCTTTTCTAAGCCGGACATTCCAAAATCGAACTCGAAGTTCCACTCTCCGTTCAAGTTCATCCAGTTGGACCGGAAAAACTGGGGTTTCGGATGTTCAGGATGGGGAATATTGGATGGGAAGACAAAAAAGCTGAAAGAGAGTGTCAAGAGTAATCCTCCCAGAATCTGAATCCTCGATTTATTCTTCGAAACAATCATCCTTATCATAATTTCATCCTCCTTCTTTTACATTAGCCTACTAAGAGTCAAGAACTCTTTCAACCATGCACATAATTTTTCTGTCAGATCAGTGGCACAGAGCAAGAGGGGCTTTCTTTTTTTGGGAAAAGCTCCAATTTCCAAGATGGGCCTTCCATCCCTCCCAAAAGCATCAAATAGAAGATTCCGTTTGCCCAAAATGATCTACTTAGGCATTAGGCACGTCAATATTTTCTGAATTTCCCAAATCCCCCCAAGATTGTCCTGCGGGTCTATCGATCAAGACTGTCGGTGTCAATTGAAATTTTGTACCCAAGGTTTCATAATAATAAACGAGACCGCTCGAGAGAGGTGATGCCGAAATTGTGAGTGCATTTACTTTCTTACATAATATTGTATTAGTTTTGATAGCAGGGGGGTCTATTGCCCTTGCCTACGATTTACAGAGAAAATACCCTCTTAAGTATCTGGTAGATTTCTTTTATTACCTCATCGTTATCTACTTCTATTGGTTCATGTTGCTTATTGTTCCCGATCTTCTCATAACAATTCTTGGCGATGATTTTGAGGCTAGAGCTGAAATTATAACTTGGCTTTTCGTTCTTTTTTCCTTTCCGTGTCTTTTGATTGGCCTTTATCTGTTTGTCTGTCTTTTCATTCACCTGCAACGGGAAAATGTTCCCAAATGGATCAAAGTCGCTTTTGGGGTGACGACCGTAATCCTAGGATTCGGCTTGAGTCTTTCGATCAAGTTTTCTGTCGATGGCTCTGATCAGACGATTGTTAGTAGTTTCTATATGTGGCTGAGGGGATTGGCTCTCTGTGTTCGATTAGCCGCAATCGTTTATGCTTTTTTAGGAGCGCTCAAATCTACGGACGAAAAGACGAAAAATCTTACAAAAACTCTCTGTATATACTATTTTGCCGGCTTTGTGTTTTACAGCGTCGTTCTTGACATTCTCCCTATCCCTCAAAACTTTTGGTCGCAATTCAATCCTTTTATTTATATTTTATTGAATGTCCCGCCGCTCTTTTTTCTCCGTAATTATGCAAAAAAAATCTTTAAAGATCGGTTGCTCTCCCAAGAGAATCGGGTGAATTATGAAGAGATCTTTCACAAATACGGGCTCTCGAAAAGGGAACAAGAGATCTTTGTCTTGATGCTGAAAGGAAAGAGCAACAAGGAAATCGGCGAGGCGCTATTTATCTCTGTTAAGACTGTAAAAAATCACATCTACAACATTTTTCAAAAATTAGGGGTCAATTCCCGGATCAAACTTTATGTCTTCATACAAAATCTAGCGAATATGGAAATCCGGTGAAAGGTAATGGTCACTTCTTCGAAATGACGACTGAGCCTGAAAGACTCCTCATCCTGATAGGCGAATAATGAATACACTCATTCATTCCGCAGCCGTTTGATCATTTTTTTTACATTCCGATTGTCTGGGTCCAATTTCAGCACATTTTCAAAATTAGCGATCGCCAGCTCTTTTCTATTGTTCTTATAGTATGCATATCCTAAGGCTACGTATGCGGTTGGTGATTTTGGGAAGAACTCGATTTTCTTTTTCAATATGGCATATAAAATCTGTTCATCTTTCTCGGAAAAATAGTTATAGGCTAAGACATCCATAAAGAATTCATTTATTAAATTATGCTTATCAGCGATCTCGAAAACCGAATCTAATACAGTTCCTGCTTCGTCTCTCCTGTCTTCTCGAAAAAGTACTTCCGAACGATCCATTAGAATCTGCATTTCTTCAACGGCCAGTTTGAGTTTGGCTTCCTTTGCTTCCGCAAATTTGGCAACTGCTTCCCTTGCCAACTCGATGGCCGTCTCCAATGCCGTTTCCGATGGAACAGAAATGTCAGGAATGACACCTGTTCCTTCCCAATTTTCGCCGGTTATCGGATTGATCGCCCGCGCGGTCGGGATGTATATCTCGAATCGCTCCTCGATTTTAAACAGATCGACAGAGTGGGCGCCTCCTTTCGTCGGTTCCCCTATAATGGTAGCTCTCCCCCTGACTTTCATGTCATAAGCGAATGATTCGGCAGCGGAAAATGTTCTTTGACTCGTTAATAAAAATAGCGGGACATCTGTTAAGCGTTCCACTCCTATGTCTTTGAAAGTCCAATACTCTTCTAAAAAATCATCTTCACGAGAATACCAGCTGGTCAATTGCGTTGGATGCTCTAGGAAGTAACTGCTCAAATATTCTCCTGAACCTCCCCCGTTTTCCCTGAGATCGATGATAATCGCATCGGCATTTGAGAGAAATTCCACTGCGCCGATAACCATATCCCTTACATCAGAAAAATAATAAAATCGCCGAATATCTAAATATCCGATATTCCCTTCCATCCATTCCAGTTTGGCAAATCCTTTATTCTCTTCGATACCTAGGCGATGATAACGTATGGGATGATGGAGTGAACTCTCGGGTTTTTCACCGATATCGCTCGATTCAATCAATCGAAAATTTATATGTTTATCCTTTGTAATGCTTATGAGATCTGCTGTGATCTGTTCTGCAAATTCTTTGGGATTTGTAAAGGCGTCATAGGTCCCGCTTTCATATTTCTTTGTGAATTCTTCCGCATAGTGTTTTGCCATTTCAGGGATGACATATTCTACTTCCAAAAGGCGGGCGATCTTTCGAAGGATTTCGGTTTTATAAGTTTTGTCGCTCATGTAATCATCTTGTTCAGCGAGTAAGAATGAATGACTGGTGCCAAAAGAATAAAGCATAAAAGTCAATAAAATATTCGATAGATAAAATATCCGTTTTAATCGGATTTTCTCTCGCATTCCCCGCACCTCCTTTTTTAACGTCCTCTTTTTATGACATAAGCAGTTTCGCACTGAAAGAAATTATAGGGCTTAAAATATTTTGAGAAAAATGCCGCATCGATTCTCAATGTTTTCCGTCGCACCAGTGGCTCACAGGGAGATCTATAAACAGACATATGACCCTGGTTACCATCGGCTGATTCGTTCCAATATATCCTTTTGTTCGCTCGGTTCCGCAGGAATCCGAAACATGATCCCTGTGGGATCAACTTTCTTCATGAATTCGTCAATCTCATGCATTTTAAGGTCCACGATGACGCTTTTGCCGGCTTCTTGGATTTTCTTGATCAATGGAAGCCACTGCATGATCGGCTCACCGGTACCATACCCTTGCTCCCAGTTTATGGCCTGCAGGTTAGGCAGGGTAAGGATGGCGTCAATGTGTCGGGCGAGTCCAGGGCCATCCAGATGAAACACATTGTGTTTGAAAAGCTCCGCTTGCCTCCGAATAATCGGCATGCAGAATTCCTCAAAATGCTCCGGTGAAATATGGGTTGCAAAGTCCGAAGCCAATACATTGAACGTCTCGAAACTCGGAAGATTCATCCATGTTGCGGACAATTGGTTATGCTCCTTCAGAATCCGATCGAAATGATTATAGACCAGCGGGAATTCTTCAAAGGCCAAGTCGATCAGATACTTAAGGGGTTCGGGCTGAAGAACCAAATCCATACAGAGTTTTTCTGTTCCCCGTAACATTGCAGCGCAATCGATGCCCGGGTACATTTCCGTATAGCCAACCATGAATTTTCCTTCCGCGAACTCCAGCGCACGTCGAGTCATAGATTCAACGGATTTGAAATACTTACCGTCCCATTGAATCTTTAAGGTGGGAAGATCCTCTAAATCCTCGATACAAGGATGAGTCCAGGCTGTTATATCATCAAAAACGGCAGGCTGTCCCAAAAAAAGATTGTAGGCTAGCGAGCTCAAATTCGGCCAGTAGAGAGGAAATGTTTCACCGAGAAACTCTGTTGTTTCTAAGGATTCCATGAATGTCTGAACTTGGAAGTCCACATCGAGCCAGCGTTCTTCAGCTGTTTTCCAGGGCCCCTTCACTGTACGTTGTTTCTCGTATTCGATATCAAAGTGTATAAAACGCACAGGTGGCCGGTCGATAGTGCGCTGTTCATACCAGGCATGAATTCGCGCCATACACATGTCAAAATCAGGCTTAAATTGAAAAGAAGGCGTGTTGTCAAAATCTGTCATAGTTCTCCATACAAAAAAAATGAATGCTCCAGATGATCTGCCATAAAGACGTTCACGATGTTATCCGGGTATCTCACTGGATTTAAAAGAGTTTTTAATTTTCCGGCCTTTCTACTACAGTCCTAATGCTTCCTTGAAATACTTCTTTTCCAAGTTCGATCCGCTCACCACAACGCAGACGGGTCCTCTCTTTATCTTGGCCTTGCCGGCCAAGAGGGCGGATATCCCTGCTGCCCCCGCTGGCTCCACAACCAGGTGAAGTTCTTCCAGGCAGTAACGGACTCCCTCGATCAGCTCCTCCTCGGTAAGGAGAATCACCTGCCTGATTCGGTCGGTAGCCACCTCGAATGAGATGTCGCCGGTAAAGCGAGGGGACAGGCTGTCGGCACAGGTGGGCAGTGGCTTAATCGGCACGGGTTTCTTTGCCTTTAGCGCCTCGGTGAGAGTCGGGGCTGCATAGGACTCCACGCCAATGACCTCTACCCGGGGACGCGTGTATTTCATGCCCAGGGCTATGCCCGAGACAAGTCCTCCTCCTCCGACCGGAACCAGGATCGCTTCCAAGTCCGGGGGCGCGTCCTCGTCGATCTCCAGACCGATGGTCCCCTGTCCCGCCACAACCCTGGGATCGTCGAAGGGGTGGATGAGTACTAATTCTTCTTTACCTAACTCGGCAGCCTTCTCTTCGCTATAGCCATAGTGGGGGCCGTGCCGGAGGATCGTGGCCCCCGCCCTCTTGATCCTCTCGACCTTTACTTGCGGAGCATTGTCCGGGAGGACGATCGTTGCCTTGATCCCTGCCCGGAAGGCCGCCAGTGCCAGGGCTGTGCCATGATTTCCAGAGGACGCCGCCACCACACCCTTTTCTCGTTCCTCAGGAGTCAGCATGGCGACTGCATTATTTGCTCCCCGAAACTTAAAAGAACCTCCGGGCTGCAGGGATTCGAGCTTCAGATATACTCCAGTGTTTACCCGCCGGGATAGTGGATCTGAGAATATGAACGGCGTCCTGAGGATCTTGCCTCTTATCCTCCTCGCTGCGTCCAATATATCTTGGTGTGTTGGGACTATCATAGAAATAGCCTCCTTTTCGAGCAAACGACAAAACTCTCAGGATCTTAAACGATTTTCATTTCCGATCATTGGCAGGAAACATATCAAACCAGAAATGATGCTGTCAATCAGAAGAGAGTGACTGTGCTCACAAATTTCTGTCGCACCAGCGGTACATGGAGAGAGGTGTGAATTGTGGTCGTAAATTCACTTTACTGGGATTCAATGGTTGATAATTATTGGACTAAAGTACAATAGACAGATTATTTCGGAAAGAGCATAATTCAAAGATGCTCATGCCTGGAAGAGACATCGAATCATTTAACAAAATAAAGAAACATTATTGATTTCCCCTAACAGCGTGATGCCTTGCTTGAGGAAATTTTTGGACTGTTTACCATTACAAAGGATAAACAATGAATGGGAAAAAATTGGTCGCTTAACGAAGGAGAGCTTAATGAAAACTATGAAGAAAGTGCTTTGGCTATTCATCCCTGCTGCTTGTCTGATGGTTTCTACTTTTACGGTCGCACAAACAAGCAACGAGGAACTCGCTAAGAAACTTAGCAACCCGGTGGCTGCGCTGATCAGCGCACCAATCCAGTTTAATTATGATCAAAACATTGGCCCTCAAGACGACGGTTCTCGCTTGACAATCAACATCCAGCCCGTTATTCCGTTCTCAATCAGCAAAGACTGGAATTTGATCTCCCGAACTATCACACCTGTCGTCTCTCAGCACGATATCTTTCCTGAAGCCGGGAATCAGTTCGGGATCGGGGATATTGTGCAGAGTTTGTTTTTTTCACCGAAACAGCCGACATCAGGTGGCCTGATATGGGGTGCAGGGCCGGTGATTCTGTTGCCCACAGCCAGTGATGATCTGCTCGGCGCAAAGAAGTGGGGCATCGGACCCACCGTTGTCCTACTTAAGCAGGCAGGCCCCTGGACGTACGGAGCTCTGGCCAATCATATCTGGTCAGTCGGGGGGGACAGCGAGAGACAGGACATTAGCAATACGTTCCTGCAGCCTTTTCTATCTTTCACGAACAAAGGTGCTTGGAGCTTCACGGTGAATTCTGAGTCCACCTACAACTGGAAATCTAAGAAGTGGGGGATTCCGATCAACGGCGTGGTTAGTAAGGTCACTAGGATCGGCAATCAAATGATCAGCTTTGCTGGAGGGATACGCTACTGGACGGAAAGTCCAGCCTCTGGAGCCAAGAAATGGGGCTTCCGTTTCGTTGTTACACTTCTCTTTCCGAAGGGATAAAATAAAAGATCAAAAATTATAGAAACATACTCAATCATACTTATATTCATTTTCGCTTCGCTTATCAGTATCAGCGTCCTGTCTGGACTTTGCCCCCATCGGCGCCGGCACAGGCTTCCTCGGCATTCCTGGCGACTATACCTCTCCTTCTCGCTTTGTCCGAGCCGTAGCCTATTCGCAAACGGCCCGGAAAACAGCGGGCGGAGATGAGACGGTCTACGAGGTGTTCCGCATTATGGACAACTTCAACCTGCCCCTTGGTTCTGCTGAAGGCCCGGATGCTGATCCCGAACTTTTGAGAGGAATGCGGAGTTCGACGATCTGGACAACTGCTGCCGATACCAAAAATCTCAAGTATTATTATCAAACTCAGCACAATCGCAAGGTGAGAATGGTCGACCTGAAGAGAATCGATTTTTCGCCAAACGAGGAGGGAATTAGACGTTTTCCGTTGGATGAGCAAAATTACAAGATATCGAGGATGTGACTCCCAGAAGATAGGAATTTCGTTTTCAGGCTCGAGTCGATGCGCAGGGTAGTATCCAAGAATGCAAAGAACGATTCCAGTTCGAAGGATAGGATGGGCGTATATATTTCTTGGGATTCGGCTCGGATGGCACTCAAGGTGGCGAGAGATCCCAACAATATCAATAGAGGGAGGCGAATAAATTGTTTCGTCATGCTCGTTTAAGGGAAGCTTACTTTATCGAAATCCTGCCAATATTTCAACTGATGTGGATACAACTGGAGCTAGAAAAAATACCCTAAAAATGGGACATTCTTTAGATTCGAATCGGACTGAATCTTTTTTGGGGGGTTAGCTCAATTGGGAGAGCGCGGCGAAAGCAAGGAGCTTTGTATCGCGGTCGGGATAAAGATAAGTCTTGAGAACTTCGATTTGTAGCACCAGTTTTTTTATCAATTTGGTTTTAGATTTTTCTGCGGGTCTTTATTTTTGATAATGGACCAAATTTTATTGACCAATTCTTCTGCATCTGCCACAGCCTGCTCTGCTTCTTGCCTGGGGATGGGTCTGTTAGGTTCATAAACAAAATCGTGTCTTTTTCTCCTCATTCGGTCAAATTTGTTTGTCAAATCTTTGTATTTGCTGCTAAAAACGATACTTGTAAATCGAACCACCGTGGCATGCTGGTCTTTGCCTACAGGCCTGAACCCAAAGGACATCATCAGAGAACGGCCTGCCCTGAGCATCGCATGATAAGCGATCGCGTAGGACCATGCATTGTCAATGGAAAGATTTGTTCTGGAGGTCTTAAGGTCTTGCTTCGATCGCGAAAGGGCCGCATATATCTGTTTGAAGTTGATTTCTACTCTTTTAATTAAACCTTTACTCTCCAAATCTTCAAAGTGCATTTTCTGAGCCTTTTAGCATCATTATCTTATTTGACAACACCTCCAGTAGAAATGCATCTTTCAATTTTTTTCGTTCTTCAAATTCCTCTCGGTCAAAGCATATGTAGTTAATCTCTCTGTTTAGAGTAACTTCAAGTTCATTGATCACGTCATTCAATTTGGTTAAATCGAGTTTTCCTACTACTAAAAGATCCACATCGCTGCTCTGAGTTTCTTTTCCTGTCGCATAGGATCCATAGATAAAGGCGGCTTCTACTCCCTTCAATTTGAACATCGCATTTTTCAGAATGCCAAAAACTCCTGTTGTTTTGTAGATTAATCCTTTCAATTCAGGATAGAGAAAGAAGTCTTCGTTTACTGCGTAAATTTTTTGATTTCCCTGTTTTTCGCTGAATAATAAACCTATTGTTTCGAGATTTTGGAGTTCCCGGCTAATATTCTTTGCTTCCTCCTTTATCTTTCTTTCGAGTTCACGAATGTAATAACGAGATTCAGGGGAACTTAGAAATATGTCCAAAAGCTTTGTCCTAATCTTAGACGAGAATAAACGATTGATAATCTCAAAGTTCTTCATTTGTGGTAAATTTTACCACAATTGTGGTATAAATTACCACGATTTTATTTTTCGAACCGAATATTGTGTTCTGGAAAAAATCTATAAAAATGGGGCACTCCCCAGGTTCGAATCGTACAGAATGTCTGTGTGGGCGGTTAGCTCCCCCTCATCCTTTCAATCGTGATACCCAATTTTCAACAGTTTCTGTTACACCAGCTAATATTTCTTGATTTCTCCAGTAGTCCTTGTTAATGTCTGCTTATTGTTCGATATTTTTATAGGTAAGTCCTCTGTAAAATGTTCGACGCATGAATACAGCGGAAGTTTTACGTCAGCCTGATTAAAGGAGATTAAGAATGTCAAAAAACAATAAAAACGAAAAAAATCGAAGTCATTCGGCAGGCTGTGGTTGTACACCAACTCTATTTGCCGACATGATAGAGAATGCGGGATTTGAATTATCGAGGCGTCAGTTTATTAAAGACGTCACTGCTGTAGGCGGGATGCTCGCTGTAGGGGGAGTGGCCTCTTCCGCGCTTACCGGCTGCAAAACCGCTAGCAAAGATTCGAAAGCCGATGTCATCTACCATGGTGGCCCCATTCTTACTATGATCAAAGACGGGGATCGGGTTGAGGCATTGGCTGTAAAGAACGGAGCCATCCATGCCGTCGGCACCTTAAAAGAAGTCATGAAACTCAAGGGATCTGACACGAATGTGGTTGATCTGGGCGGCAAGTGCCTGATGCCCGGATTCATCGATCCCCATTCCCACCTCGTCATGCAGTCCGTGAAATTCTCGACCGCCAATCTCGATCCCAAACCCATCGGTGAGGTTGGAACGATCGCCGACATCCAGCGTATCCTGAAAGATTGGATCGAACAGAAACAGATCGAACCCGGTAAATGGGTCATTGGCTGGGGTTACGATGACACCGGCATTAAAGAAAAGCGGCATCCCAACCGCGATGATCTGGATGCAGTTTCCACCGAGCATCCGATACTGCTGATGCATATCTCCAGCCACCTCATGACCGGCAATAGCAAAATGCTGGAAGAGATCGGCATCACTGCGAAAACCAAAGATCCTGAAGGCGGAGTGATCCAGCGCAAGTCGAATAATAGAGAAC
>JASFEP010000029.1:0-20419 GCA_050124775.1 Candidatus Aminicenantota bacterium | reverse complement strand
CATCGATGGGAAAAAAACCATGTTAGAGATAGCCCATGCCGTTCTTGCTGAATGCGGCGGTCCCATGCCGGATAAATCAGCAGAATTTTTCTACGGTCTTGAAAAAAACGGGGTGATTGAGCTGAAGGCAAAATGACACAGATTTCTGTTATCAGGGCTGAATATCTTTTTTTCAATTACGAAGGCGGCTCGTTGATTTATGGCTAGGCAATAATGCGTTTGAACAGTTCCAGAGGGATGTTACGCCCACAAATTACCGCGACCACTTTTTTTCCTTTGAAGTATTCTTTGCGTTTGAGAAGGCCGCCGACACTCAGCGCGCCTGAACCTTCGACCACCAGACGATGTCGCTCGAAGAGAAGGCGGATCGATGCTTCTATCTCTGATTCGTTAATGAGCATAATCTCGTTCGCATATCGCTGGCACAAATCGAGAGTGATACTGTCAAGATCCACGCCGCCAGCGCAGGTATCAGCTAGGGTCGGGTAGGTTTCCATCTCAACGATTTTATTGGCTCGCACAGATTCATACATCACCGGTGAGTTCTCTGGAGAAATGCCGAACGCTTCGACCTTTGGATTTTGGGATTTTAGCCACCCCGCCGAGCCGGTGAGCAATCCCCCGGCCCCGCAAGCGAAGAGGGCGGCTTCTACGTCGGGAAGCTGCTTGGAAATCTCGTATCCGCAAGTTCCCTGTCCTCCGACCACGATGGAATCGTTGTAGGGCGACACGTAGATCATGTTTTTCTCTTTGGCGACGCGACGGGCTTCCTTCTCCGCATCCCAGGCAGCTTTACCATATACGACCAAATCCAAACCATGGGCTCTCAACTCTGCCAGACGTGATGGGTCGATATCTTCGGCCACGTAAATTGTGGCGCGGCGATTACGAATGCGCATCGCCTCGGCAACGGCAAAGGCGTAATTGCCGGTAGAAACCGAGACGATCCCTTTGTCTAATTCTTCCTCGGTGAGCGATAGGATCTTGTTGAGGGCACCCCGGAACTTAAACGAACCCGTTCGCTGCATCGAGTCTAACTTGAGCCACACTTCCCCCTCGATCGTCTCGCTGAGATACCGAGAGTATTCAAGCGGTGTAGGCGAGAGGTGTTCCTTGCATCTTTCGTGTGCTTCCAGCACCAGCCGAGGCACATCGGGTTGAGGCTGTTTTTTAGTTGTCATGCGAGATCTCCTGTGTGATGCCATAATCGACCATCTTAGCGATTTGGATATCCTGAATGGCCACACCGGCTAAATCCTCTGGCGCCCTTCGCACCGGAGAACGAATCCGATTTCGGTCTCGCTAAAGATCTGGGAAAAATTCATCAGACTTCTGATTTCAACACGATTGAGTCCTGACCTTTAAGGCAAGATCGATGTCCACAAAACTGAGTCCATGTCTTTAACTCATTGATACATAAAACTGGGATAGATCTTAACAAATAAAAACGCATCGCACAAATTCTCCCTAAAATTCCTCGGCCTATTCTCATCCTATAAAATTTTGCAATCCTCAAACCTGTTGAAATTATCTTTGTGATTCTCTATATTGAGGCTGGCTTTATCCTTAAAATATGCCGCTATTTTTTGCTTAAGCAAAATCTTAATCACAAAAGGAGTTATCATGCGCTCCAATGCGATATCAATATCTCTATCGGGGCAGGTTGCCATCGTAACGGGAGGCTCTCGGGGGCTGGGCAGGGCCATAGCGCTCCTGTTCGCTCAGGCGGGAGCGAATGTTGTCGTGAATTACATAAAAAATAAGATTGCAGCTGAGGAGTTCAAGCAAAAAGCGGAGAAATACGGTGTGGACGTCCTCATCGAACAGGGCAATATTGCGAACTATGCCGACTGCAAAAGGATAGCGGAAAATACTCTTAAAAAGTTCAATAAAGTGGATATTCTCGTCAACAATGCAGGTATATGGGAACCGGGAGATATCGGTGAAATCACACCAGAGTCCTGGCAGAGGGTTATAGATGTTAATTTAACGGGCGTGTATAATTTCACCAATTTGGTGGTTCCGGTGATGAAGGAGCAAAAGTACGGCAATATCATCAATATTTCCTCGCGCTGTTCCAGGCGCGGAGAATCAGGTTCTTCATCCTATGTTGCTGCTAAAGCTGCTCTCAATGGCTTTACACGATCTATAGCATTAGAACTGGGAGCCTATAATATCAGAGCCAATGGTGTCGCGCCCGCATGGATTTATTCAGATATGACCTATGAGCATTTGGGAAAGGAAGGCGTTGAGCAGGAGATCTTGAAAACGATTCCCCTCGGCAGGATCGGCGAACCGGAAGATGTGGCGAATCTCTGCCTCTTTCTCGCTTCGGATCTCTCAAGCTATTTAACGGGTGAAACGATATTTCTAAGCGGGGGCTCGATATAGGATTCACACTTTTGAGGTTTTATTCTGAAATAATCACATATTGTGGATTATTTTTTATTTTTCATGATTCTAACGGAGAATTTCGATATTATGTATATTCTGATAGCCTGGAGGGATAGAATTGGCAAAAAAAGGCATTTATTGGCCAGAAACTCAAAAGGGAAATTCCTGTCTTTCAGACGATATTTCACATAGTAATTTCAGGCAGGCTATAAATGGCGAAGTTAAGGAGGAGAGGATGTTTTGTCGTATAATCACAGCTTTTGCTCTCGTTCTCATGACGGCACTCCCTGGTTTGGCACAGGCCCCGGACACTCCTGAACCGGGCTCTCAAGCAGCCATTGCCGAAGCGACGACGGAAGAGCGTTTCATCTCGCCATGGGTTTCCTACGTTCCCGAACACCCGACGGTTCCTTCACCGACCGACCACCTGGGACACATTGCCGGTGCTCCGGGAGAGCTGTCAAACACCGAAACAATCTATGCCTACTATCGGACCTTGGCAGATACTTCAGAACGTGTTCGGGTCGAAATCATCGGTCGCACCGAAGAGGGCCGCGATATCCTATTGGTCATCGTGGGAGACGGACACAGCTTGACCAAGCTCGATTCATCCCGCGAAGCCATGTCAGCGCTCGCCGATCCGCGCCGAACAGATGAGAGCGCAATGGAGAAAATCGTTGCAGAGCAAAAGCCCTTTTACATGCTCAATGGCGGAATTCACTCCACGGAAACGGGAAGCCCGGAAATGCTCATGGAGCTCACTTACCGCCTGGCGGTTTCTGAGACTCCTTTGATCAAAACGATACGCGATGCAGTGACCGTCTTGATCATTCCGGTCGCCGAACCGGACGGCCGCGACCGAGCGGTCGATTGGTTTTACCGGCACCTCAAAGGGAAAACAGATTTCGACCGTCTTCCTCCCCGTTCGCCTCCCTACTGGGGGAAATACGTTTTCCACGACAACAACCGCGACGGAATCCAGCGCAAACTCGCTTTGACCCAGGCGACACAGGATGCTTTTTTGGCATGGCATCCCATCGTCGCACACGATCTCCATGAATCGATCCCTCTGCTCTGCATCTGGACCGGTACCGGACCATACAATGTGAACCTCGACCCTATCACTACCACAGAGTGGCATACGATTGCCTTCCATGAGGTTACGACACTGACCTCTTTCGGCATGCCCGGTGTCTGGACCTGGGCTTTTGGGGAAGGCTGGGCGCACATTTACGCAGAATCAGTGGCGACCAATCACAACGCCATCGGTCGGGGCTATGAGACCTTCGGCAACGCCACCGCCGAGACAGTGCGCCGCCGTCTCGATCCGAAGCGTCAGACCTACCTCGGAAAACCGGTGACCGAGCCGGAATGGTATCGAACCTGGCCACCGCCTCAGGAATTCGAGTGGTCACTTCGTAACAATGTCAACTATCAACAGACCGGCGTGCTCTCGGCGCTTCAGTACGCAGCACTTCATGCCGATGATATGATGCGGAACTTTTGGCGACGCGGCCGCAACGCGGTGAAAAAGGGCGAGACCGAGCCTCCCTATGCGGTCGCTATACCAGAGGAGCAACACGATCGGAAGCGGCTGGCTGTCATGGTGAATCTCCTGCGCTCTCATGGGATCGAGGTCAGGCGTTGCCGCAAAACCTTCGAAGTCAAAGAGGGCCAATTCGCTTCAGGAACCTATTTGGTGCGCATGGATCAACCCTACCGAAGCTATGCTCACGATCTCTTGATCGCCCAGAAGTTCCCCGCGGACAAAACGCCTTACAGACCTTACGACGACGTGGGATGGGCGCTTCCGTTTACTCTAGGCGTCGATGTCACGGCCATCGGTGATGTATCTGTGAGAGACATCAAAGCCGACCTCTTGACCGAGGACGTTGCCTACCCCGGGAAGGTAGTGGGCGACAGTGATTTCTATCTCATCAAAGATACCGGCCAAGAGGCGCTTCTTGCCGCACGTGTCCATCTCGCCGATTTTGATGTGGAGGCGGTCGAGAAGTCCTTTTCGGTCGATGAGACCGAGTACCCGGCCGGATCCTGGGTCATCCCAGACCAACCGGGACTGCGATCCGCTCTTGAAGGCGTAGCGGCATCGCTATGCATAGACGTCATCGCCGTCCCCGTAGCACCCGACGTTTCCCGCCACCGACTCGATCTCCCCCGATTGGCTCTACTTCAAACCTGGAGCGATACGCAGTCGGCGGGGTGGTTACGCATGGTCTTCGACGATGAGAAGATCCCCTACACGGTCATTATGGATGAGGACATCCAGGCCGGCGGACTCGCGAAGCGATTCGATGTCATAGTCTTCCCGAATACCGACGACGGTCTCAAAAGCATCATCAACGGTATCGACCCGACTCACAGCCCACTTGCCTACACACGGACCGAGAAATATCCAACGCATGGATTTCCCACTTCCTCCGAAGACATCACCGGGGGACTCACCTGGCAAGGAGTCCAGCATATCGAGGACTTCGTTCGCGGCGGCGGAGTGTTGGTGACGCTCGGCGGCGCCTCTGAGCTACCTTTAGACGGCGGTATCGCCAAGGACGTACGCCGGGCCCGTGTTAAAAATGTCGACACACCGGGCAGCGAGCTTCGGGTAAGATTCCGGCGACCGGATCACCCGCTCGCCTACGGCTATCCGGAAATCACTTCCGCCTTTCGGGAGAATCGACCTCTGTATCGCGTCCGTCACGCTGATGAGGGACGAATCGTCCTCCAGTGGGGCACGAAGATTCCCTCCAGCGACGGAAGGGATAAAAGCGACGATGATTCCAACGAAGCCAAAAGGGCGGCGAAATCGCTTGTTGTGTGTGGCGGAATCAAGGGGGCGGATGAGATTATGGGAAAACCGGCCATCCTGGACATCCCCACCGGAAAGGGACGGGTTATCGCCTACGACTTCGATCCGATCCACCGATATCTGACTCTCTCTGACTTCCGGCTGGTCTGGAACACCATCCTGAACTGGAATGATTTGCCTCCGACACCGGAATTTCGAAACGAATAGTCATGGGGAAATACGATTTCTAGATATTCGACAAACGAACCTTATTGAATGCCTCGGCTGCGAGAGGCTCGGACGAGCCCGTGAAACATACTGTTTATTTTTCCGTGGTTCCTGTTCCGGAATCTTGTTCCAGATCGGATTTTAGTTTTTTATAACAGGAGCTATCAGCCTGCAGGCAAAAATCAGCTATTCCATGTTTTCCAAAGCATGATACACGGCCTTGGTAATCTGAATGTCTTGAACCGCCACTCCGGTCAGGTCTGCAATGGTGGTCTGTTCCTCGGAAGTCCTCTGAAGATCAGGATTGACAATGACATTTCCCAACTCTAAGATCCGCTCTTTCTCCAGTAAACCGGCTTTAAGTGCTTGGTGAATCTCGCCCCTCAAAAGACACTGGCTGATACTGTCAGCGACGACGATATCGGCTTCTTGGAGAATTTTTGGATCCAACTCATGCTTCTCCGGAGTGTCAGATCCCATGGCTGTGATATGTGTTCCTTTACGGATTTGGTCAACAGACAACAGGGGGGATTTTGAGGGAGTGGCCATGACGATAAGATTGCAATGGGCGGCGATATCTTCAGCCTTCAAGGTCGTCTGGACGTGGTATCCCAAAGGTTCCATATCCTTTTTGTAATCATCCAGTTCGTTCTGATTTATTCCCCACACCATGACATCCTTGCAGTTTATGATAGATTCTAAAAACTCCAGCTGCATGCGTCCCTGCGTTCCCGCTCCAACGATGCCTATACAATCGACGCGTTTGGGAGCCAGATATTTGGCGCTCACAGCCCCTGCGGCTGCGGTCCTTACGTTCGTGAGATAACACTTATCCAGAAGAGTGCAGACCAGCTCCCCTGTCCCCTTTTTGAAAAGCAAAAGGAGTCCATCGCTTGTATAGCGGCTGGACTGAGGACTTTCAAAAAATCCGGAGGCAATTTTAATGACATAATAATCGTCATCCACGATGTAGCCATACTTGATGTGGACATCGCCTGGGGGCTCCATGAAAATCATTTCTCCGACAGGAGGAATCTCCGCTTTTCCTTCGGAATAGGCGATAAATCCCTTTTCGATTTCCTGGATCGGTTGAATTTTTTCAAGAACACTTTTAATCTGAGCAAGATTATAAAATTGCGTCATTATCGACCTCCCTTCCAGATTTTGCTCATTATAGAATCAAAATCTAGTGTTTTCAAATAGAAATTATCTTTTTCTTGATGATCAGCGGATCCTTTTTTGTACTTTAGGTCATAGATGGTCCTGGACGGCGCGCAGCAAAATGGCCATATCGACGTTTGCCCCGCTGATGACCACAGCAACCCGTTTTCCCAGGTGCTTGAGCTTCCCGGCCCTCAAGGCGGCAATGCCCACTGCACCGGCGCCCTCAACCACCAGATGATGGTGCTGTAGAGCAAATGCCATGGCAGCCGCGATCTCCTCTTCGGAGACCAGAACTGTCTCGTCAATGGTTTTTTGGACAAGTTCGAAAGTGTATATATTGGGTATAATCCCACCGGCGAGGGCATCGGCAAGAGTCGGCTCCTCCACAATATCGACGAGCTGGCCGGCGCGTAGACTTTCCACCATGGCTGGGCCACGCTCCATCATGACGCCGACGACGTGGATTCCGGGATCTGCCGACTTGAGCACAAAGGCAATACCGCCAAGTAGACCGCCACCGGACAATGGGATAACGACAGTATCCAAATCCGGAAAATCATCCAGCAATTCCAGCCCGATGGTTCCCTGTCCGGCGATGACGACCGGGTCGTCATAGGGATGAATCATTTCCAACCCCTCTTTTTCAAGAAGGCTGTAGGCCTCTTTCACTGCCTCATCATAAGTGCTGCCCTGGATGACCAACTCAGCCCCGAGTTTTTGGATTGCGTCTCGCTTGTTGGCGGGCACCGTATCGGGGAGGCAAACAACGGCCCGCAACCCGAGACGGCGGGCGACATAGGCCAGCGCACGTCCGTGGTTGCCGCTGGAGACAGTGATGACTCCCCGCTGTTGTGCCCCGGAATCCAAGGACAAGAGCTTGTTAGTGGCTCCCCTGGGTTTGAAAGAACCGGTTTCCTGTAGGCACTCGAGCTTGAGAGTGACCTCGCTGCCTGTCAGCTCCGACAGCGCCTGGGATGAGACAAGAGGGGTTCTGCGCGCAATAGGCGCGATCCGCGCCCGGGCCGCATAAACGTCGCGCATCGTCAAGTCAATATCGGTCACAAATTTCTCCTTTCCTGAACCGCGAAAACGCTGTCCCTAAAGATCAAGGATAGATCATTTGGTCGTCTGTGGCTTAAAAATAAATTCAAAAATGAGTATAAATATTATTAGGAATCAAGTCCACTCGAAAAGTAAAACCCAGACTTGATCGCTTTGCCTTTGTGTTTCTTCAAAAAGCACTAGAACAAGAGGCTATGTCGTTTTAGGGCGGACTTGCGGGGAGAGTTTGCATTTGATAATATCTATCTCAGTTTTATTGATAATGCATTGAAAGACCTGAACTCGGTTAAATGGATATTACATCTTGATATCCAAATTCCTAAGATGGTCTATTATTCCCTTCACACAGGAGATCAAGCATGACAGCTAAAAACCAACCACAACTCGATGTGCCTCAGCTGGTGCGGGAAGCACACGAAAGATGCCAGGAGCACTTATCTCCTACACCGCTTGAATACTCTCAACATCTCAGCAAAAAGATCGAAGGTGATGTATGGCTCAAGTTAGACTCGATGCAGAGAACGGGCTCATTCAAGTTCCGGGGCGCCCTCAATAAGATCCTATCGCTCACAGAAGCAGAACTGGACAAAGGTGTAGTCACAGCCTCTACCGGAAATTATGCCTTTGCAGTTGCCGAGGCAATGCGTATTCGAAAGCGTCGCGCCACTATTTACGTGGCTGAAGATATAGATCCAGCACGTCTGACAGAGTTGAGAGCTCATGGTCTGGACTTGGTAGTATATGGGGAAGCAGCTTGGGATGCGGAAAAGGAAGCACGGCGTGTTGCGGAAGAAAAAGACATGGTTTACGTGTCACCTTACAATGATCCCCTCGTGGTCGGAGGACAGGGAACTTGCGGGTACGAAATTTCCAAGCAACTCCCCGACGTAGATGCAGCTCTCTTCGCCTGCGGAGCCGGTGGATTGCTCACCGGATCGGCAGGATGGCTGAAATTCCAAAACCCGGAGGTCAAAGGTTTTGGCGTTTCGCCGGAGAATTCCCCGGTGATGTATGAATCTATGCGAGCCGAAAAAATAGTAGAGATAGAAACCTACCCCACCTTAGCTGACACCGGTGCTGGAGGGGTGGATCTCGACAGTAACACTCTCGATTTATGCCTGCGATACGCGGACGAGATTATGCTAGTTACCGAAGCTGAGATTGAAGCATCCATCCGCCTTTTATTCGAGCAGCATCGTCTAGTGGTCGAGGGTTCAGGCGCGCTGAGTGTGGCTGGCCTTCTCAAACGAAAAGAACACCTCAAAGGAAAGAAAGTGGTAGCAGTTGTTTGTGGGCGCAACATTCCTCTGGAACGGTTCAAACGCATCATTGCCTAATCACAAATCCACAAGCTGCCTTCGCCAGCGAAATGAGGTTCCGATGAAGATATACAAACTGGTACTGATTGGTTTTGGTAATGCAGGACAGGCGCTGGCGCGGCTCCTCCTAGAAAAACGCTCAGAACTGGAGCAACGCTACTCCATCCGCTTTATGGTCACTGCTGTCGCCACCGGCACTCACGGGCGTGCGCTTGATGCAAATGGACTCGATCTTGAAAGAGCGCTTGAGATCATGCAGTCCGACGGCTCGCTGGATGAACTTTCCCCCTCACCCGCACCCACAGACAACCTCGAACTGATCAAAGCCAGTGGTGGGGATGTCTTGTTCGAGAACACACCAGTCAGCTACACGGATGGACAGCCTGCTATATCCCACATTGAAACCGCTTTGGAAAACGGCATGCACGCTTTCACCGCAAACAAAGGCACCGTTGTGCACGGCTATCACCGCCTGCAGGTCTTAGCCGCCAAGCATGGTCTTAAGTTCTTTTTTGAATCGACCGTGATGGACGGAGTGCCGATCTTCTCCTCCTTCCGGCAACTGCCAGCCGTGAACCTGAGCTCCATCTGGGGCGTGCTGAACTCGACCACCAACCTGATCCTCTCTCGTATGGAAGCGGGTGACAGCTTTGATGAGGCGGTCAGATATTCCCAGCAAATCGGTATCGCCGAGACCGATCCCAGCGGGGATATTGATGGCTGGGATGCAGCTGTCAAGCTATCTGCCATGATCACCGTTCTGATGGACCACCCCATCACGCCCGATCTGGTCGAACGGACCGGCATCAGAAAGATCACTCCCGAGATGATCGCTGAAGCGAAAGCTGAGGGCAAACGCTATAAACTTGTCGCCCATGCTTGGAAGGAAGGCGAGCAAGTCAAAGCTAAAGTTTTCCCGGAGCTGGTCGGCACCGATTCAGTGCTCTACAACATCAGCGACACCACGGCCATCGTCCAGTTCGAATCCGATGTGCTCGGGAAACTCTCGTTTATCGAGAAAGACCTCGGCACTCGCACCACTGCCTACGGCCTGCTGGCCGATTTTATCAATGCGGTGACAGAGTGATCAAACGGGATTCCTCCACCTCAACCCAGCGGTTCGAGACAGGCCGCGAGTTCATCCTCCTCGTCATCTGATAGATTCTGCAGCGGAGCGCGCACGCTGCCCCCGTCGAAGCCACGTAGCCGGGAGGCCGCCTTGACCTTTGGAACATAGTTGCCTCTCCAGATGTAGAGCAGCGATGGGATCATGCGGGACCACAATTCCATGGCGCCGGCGATATCACCCCTCGCGACCAGTTCAAACAGACGCACGCTCTCGTGCGGCATGTAGTTTGCGCCGCCCCAGATACACCCCCGTGTCCCGGCGATGAAACTGAACACGGTCGTGGGATCACAACCGTTCAACACCGTGTATCCGGTGGCGAGGTACTCTTGCTGGCGGATCAGGTCGCCGGCGCTGTCTTTGACGTAGTTGAAATGCTCGAGCCGGTTGAGGCGTTTGAACAGGTCGACCGAAATACTGATTCCAGTAACTTGGGGGATGTTATAGCCGATGATGTCGATTTCGACCGCTGTATCGATGGTCTCGTAGAACGCAAACAACCCGTCATCGTCTTCGGGGCCTTCGATATAGGGCGGCAAAATCATCAACGCGTCGGCGCCGAGTCCCTGAGCATGTTTGCTGCGCTCCAACAATTCGTCAAGCACAAGCGCCGAGGTCTGGCAAATGAGTTTGCAGCGTCCGTTGATACGCCTGGCGCCGAGCTCGTAAAGCCGATTGCATTCCTTATGAGTCAGGTAGGGATGCTGCCCGGTACCGGCACCGAGCACCAGGCCATGGATGCCGGCGTCGATATAGAGGTCGATCAATTCTTCCCAGCGTGCATAGTCGATGCTGCCGTGGGCATCCATTGGGGTCTGCATCGCCAAATTGATTCCTGTAAGGTCGCTCATTGATTCCTCCTTCTCATATAAAGAAGTTAATGGCCAGCCGTCGTGCCACCATCAATCGCCAAGATGGCCCCCGTTACGAAACGTGCCTCAAATGAAGCCAGATAGAGGACCGCATGTCCGATCTCGGCAGGCGTGGCAATGCGTTTCAAAGGCGCATAATCGATAAACTTCTGCCAGGCCGTTTCCGGGTCCGGTTTCTTTTTGACAGAAAGACGGATCATGTCCGTATCCGTGTATCCGGGGCATACGCAGTTGACCCGGACGTCTGGTGCGACTTCAAGTGCCATGGCTCTAGTCATGTTGACGACCCCGCCCTTCGACGCACAGTAGACGGTGATGCCCGGGCACCCCATCAAGCCGGCATCCGAAGCGATGTTGACGATGTTGCCATTCGATTTGCGCAGTGCAGGCAACGCGGCACGGCAACAGAAGAACAAGCCCTTCAGATTGACGTCAACGTGAGCGTCCCACATCGCCTCGTCGCTATCCTCAATGGGTCTGCCAGCACCGATACCGGCGCTGTTGACCAGAATGTCGAGGCCTTCGAAGGCATCGTTCGCAGTCTTTACCACGAACTCACAGCCTGAAACGGTTCCGATATCGCCAGGGGCTGCAACCAGGCGCTCTCCACTACCCAGTCTCTCTATGGCGATGTTGACGGATTGCTTTGTTCTACCATTGATGGCAACACGCGCGCCAGCGTCAATAAAGGCTTCTGCAATGGCGAAACCGATACCCCGACTGCTGCCCGTCACCAGGACTCGTTTTTCTGTAAAATCCATATCGTTCTCCTTTCGTATTTTTTTCATCGATTGGGTTGAGTCTATCAAGGAGGCTTTCTCAAGCGTAGCCGATCAATACTGCCAAGGCCAATGCGATCGAGCCTACGATCGTGATCTTCACCATGAAGGACAGGATGAATCGCAACCAACGGTCATACGGAATACCTGCCATGGCCAGAATGCCTATGAGCACGTATTGCGTCGGAATCAGAATATTGCTGAATCCGTCACCAAACTGGAAGGCCAGTACCGCCACCTGCCTGCTGACACCCACGAGATCTGACAGCGGCGCCATTATCGGCATTGTGACGAAAGCCTGACCGCTTCCGGAAGGTATAAAAAAGTTGACGACAGTTTGCACGAAGAACATTCCCACGGCGGAAAGGGCACCTGGAAGCTTTTCAACTGGAATGCTGAGTCCATAGACCATTGTATCTACCACGCCGCCTTCGCCTAAAACCACCTGGATACCGCGCGCCACACCGATCAAAAGGGCAACACCCGTAAGGCTCGCCGCGCCCGTACTGAATTGAGCAGCTACACGGTCCGCACTGATGCGGTTGATGACGGCAACGATTAGGGTAAGACCGACGAACACGCCTTGCATCTCATTAAGGCCCCATTTCCACATGATCATCCCGAAAATAAGGATAGCCATAGCACTGCCTGCGACGGCCAGAATCAGTTTGTTTTTGCCCGTCAGCGGATCCTGATCCCCCATGGTCATTGCATGTTCACGACTTGGGATTGCCAGACCATCTGGTACGCTCACATCAGCGACCAGGCTTGTCGCCGGATCGCGCCCCACTTTCTTCGCATAGGACCAGACATGATGAATACCAATCACTACAAAGATGACGAATAGCACCAACCGGTACCAAAGACCTGATGCAGGTTCTAGTCCGGCAATATCCTGGGCGATAAGTGTCGTGAAGGGATTGATGGTGGCAGCACCAAAACCGGCACCGTAGCCAACCATGACAATCGCGATAGCAGTGAGCCTGTCGTAGCCAAGGGCGAGAGTCATGCCGATGAGAACTTGTACAAAGGGATAATACTCTTCACCGAATCCGACAGTGCTCGATCCAGCAGCAAACAGGGTAATTCCGCCGGCCACCAACCAAAAGGGTCGATTTCCCCAGCGCCTCAGCAGGGCTCCCATCCCTGCATCTATTGCTCCTGTAGATCGAAGAACGGCGAACGCACCCCCGATGATTAGGACAAAAAGAATGATCGCGTGTGCATCGCTTAATCCTTTGGGTATGGCCATGAGGAAGGCCGCAGGCGACAAAGCCGGAATCTCCGGAGTACGGTGAAAGCTGCCCGGCACGACCTGCATTTGTCCTTTTTCATTCTCCAACCGATCGAACTCCCCGGCTGGAATCAGGTAAGTTAGGATCTGGGCAAGCACCACCATCGAGAAAAGGACGACCAGTGTGTGCGGCACTTTGAATTTACGTTTCGTCATAATGAACCTTTATTATTGCTTTGAACCGGACTTAAATTTTTTTACGTACTTGTCGAACCAGCCGAGAAAGCGCTCTAGCAGATCCTTGTGATAGGTCGGCCTACGGATGCCGTGGTAGGCACCGGGGTAGACCACGAGGGAAGCCTCGCGGCCTAGGTGCTTCATCGCCTGGTACATCTGTTCTGAGTGGATGATCGGTTGATTCCAGTCAATCTCACCGCCGATGAACAGTGTCGGCGTGGTGATGTTCTCTACCATCATGAACGGCGAGACGCTATCCCAGAGATCGCGGTTCTCCCACGGCGTACCGAGTTCCGTATGCCACCACCGCTGGTAGGGATCGTGACCGTAGGTGCTCGTATACCATCCAACGCTGGCGCCGCTGATGGCGCCTGCAAATCGATCCGTCTTGGCAATCACCATATTCGTGAGCGTCCCCCCAGAGGACCAGCCGCCGACGCCGAGCCGGTCAGGATCGGCGTAACCCTGATCGATGACGTAGTCAGTCGCCACGATCACATCTTCGACGTCCTTTGTGCCATAGGCTTTGTTGAGGGCAAGTGCGAACTCGAGCCCCCGACCTCCTGAACCCCGAACATTCGGCATCACCACCACGTAACCATTGGCCGCAAACAACTGAACCCGGAAATTGAAACCATAGTCGTACTGGGATTCCTGCCCGCCGTGCAGCCAGAGGATTGTCGGGTACTGGTATTCGGGATCGAAATCCCGTGGCTTGTAGACGAATGTCTGGATCTCGGTTCCATCGAGGGTCGGGAATCGAAGTTCTTCGACATCTGACAGGACAATCGAGTTAAGCAGTTCGTCGTTGACGTGCGTAAGGCGTCGCAGCTCCGATGATCCTGCGTCGAGGACAAACAGGTCAGACGGCAACATCGGCCCGCTGATGACAGCGACGACACTGCCATCCGGCGCCACAGCAGTCGCTTCCACCCGGACCTGTCCCGTGACCGGTCGGCTCAACGTGCCATCGTCGACCGACACGCTGGCCAGTTGGACCTGGCCGTCATCCTCGAGCATGATGTAGATGTGACTCCCGTCCGGAGAAAAAGCGGGACCGTAGGCCTTGCGATCAAGATCCTCCGTGGTGAGAAGCACGGGCTTGTCTTCTCCAATACGAATGATCGCAACTTTTGTCTGCAGGTAGGCGTTGGGTACGTCGGTTCGGTCCGTGTACGTCATGAGGTAGCCGATTCTCTCGCCATCGGGGTGCCAGATTGGCTCGTCGTCGGATCCGGGGTTGGAGGTAACCCGGACCGGCTTCTGCTTGTCATGGGGGATGTCGGGTTTCACCAGCCAGATGTCAGTGTTATAGTTGGCATCGGGCTCCTCCGTCCGGTTACTGACGAAGGCGATCGCACTCCCATCGGGAGACCAGGCCGGATCGAAGTCCTCGTAGTCTCCGGAGGTGATCTGCAAAAGGGCCTTGGTCTCGACGTCGAAAACGTAGAGATGGGCGCGCAGACGATTCAAATAACCCACATAGTCTTCCTTGAACTGCAGCCGGTCGATCACCCAGGGTCCGGGAGCCGTTCCCTGGCTCGGCTTCGGATCGCGGATCACGAGCACGAGTCGCTTCCCGTCGGGCGACCACTCATAGCCCTCGACGCCTTGCTCGACACTGGTGAGCGGGATCCCCTCGCCGCCGCGCAGGTCCAGCGTGTAGACCTGCTGGCCCTTCGAACTACGTTCCCATTTGCGGTCCGCCAGGAACGCCAGGTGCTTACCGTCAGGGCTCCACCGGGGACGCATTGCAGAACTCCCCCGAGCTGTCATGGGGATCGCCTCGCCGCCGGAGGTGGAGATCATCCACAGCCGCGCCTCGTGCTGGTCTGTCTCGAGGTCCTGCGAATGGACAGTAAAGGCGACCCATGCACCATCTGGGCTGATGCGCGGGTCGTAGACGTCTTTCAGGGCAAAGTAGTCATCGATCCGGAGATGACGGATTGCATCGGCATCCTGCGCCAAGGCCTGCGTCCCCGAGTCCATGCCACCAAGAAAGGCCATCATGACTACCAGTAGTCTTAGTACTTTCATATTATTGCGCACTCCCTTGTCGTTGATTTTTAAGAAAAATTTTTTTGGATCTTTTCCCACTCTTTCCCCTAAAGCTTATATTGCTTAATAATTTCCATAATAGAATTACTATTTCCAAAACAGAATAAATATGGATTTAGGCTTTGTCAAGGGGCGAAAATGGCTTGGCATCTATATGAACTACACGGACGAAGGAGATAGCCCAGCCTGGCTGTCATCCAGGCAAACAGAACTCACACGTTACTAAAATTCATTCTAATAGGTCCAGAGAAATCAAACACATTAATAGAGAAAAATCGATCAATTCTTGGATTTCGACAAATTCGTTGGCCACATGAAATGCATCATCATATCCTGGTCCCCAACCAACAGCTAAGACGCCACCCAAGTTTAATGTCTTTGCATAGGTGTAACCGCCCTGACCACATGGTTCTGGCACGAAACCGAGAATATCATTTGCATTTTTTTGTATGACTTTAACGACTTCATTGTTTGGATCAATTCCATGAGGTTCTTTCAAAGATACCACATCAATTTTAAATTCTCCGTTTTCGATTCTGTCCACACAAGATTGTAATTGCTCGATCACTCCGTCTTTTGTCATTCCGGGGACTGTGCGAATATCTAAATAAATGGTACAAGTCCCAGGTACAATATTCGGAGCAGCGCCCCCATGAATTTCGCCAAGGTTCAGTGTTGGATTTCCTAACATATCATGAACCTTATGTTCAAGTGTTAATTTTTCTATTTCGTTGATCAGTCTTGCCATCATATATACTGCATTGGTTCCCCGTTCCGGAGTCGATCCATGCGCTTGTTTACCCATAGCAGTAATTTTAAAAACCATTTGTCCTTTTTCTGAAACATCTATTTTTTTCATATTTTCACCAATATCAGGGATGACGGAATAGGTGGGATGAATTAATTTTTCTTCCATCAAATATCCAATCCCATAATCTATTCCATCGGTATCTTCCGCTTCTTCATCAGAAAGAGCAGCAAGTAAAAGCTCACCATTTAATTGGTTATCCATATTCAGTTTTATTAATATTTCTGCTGCAACGATTATCGATGCAAGAGGACCTTTATTATCGAGTGTGCCTCGTCCAAACAATTTCCCCTCTTTCTCTGTTACATCAAAAGGATCGGTGTCCCAGCCTTCTCCAGCCGGAACAATATCCATATGGGCTGGTATTAACAAGCTTTTGTCGTTTATTCCCTGCCCAATTTTGCCGATCACATTGGGTCTTCCTTCCATTCTTGCAAATTCTTCATAGGGAATTCCAAGAGTTTTAAATTCCCGCTTTACGATGTTAGCAACTCTGTATTCCTCGCCGCGTATTTTCAGATAAGGATGTTCAGAAAGTTTTTCAGTAATCACATTGACTGTCTTTTCTTTTACCATTTCTTTTGTCAGACCTATAATTCTGTCTTTAATTTCGCTACGATTTTCTTCAAAATATTGTTTCAATACTTCCTTTGTATCCATTCTGACTCCTATCATTGTTAGTGTGACGAGTCACGCATAAATAAAGTTCCCTTGATTTGGCGACACCTCTCTCAGCGGGATAACAGAGGTTCAACCTCTTGCTCAATGAGCTGGTTCAACCGCTTCCGTTGGACCTTGAAGCGTTCCGAAAGATCTTCGAATACTGCGTACATGGATTTTGTGGGTTTTGCATCTCCCGAGCGGATAGCACTCGAGAGCGAGCTCAGCTTTTCGGTCAATCCGGGAGGACTCCACATCATAGGGTGTTCTTTGGATCCCATCCATATTGTGAGAACACCCTCGATCTGTCTGAACTGCTCTAGAATTCCATCTGCCCTGACCTTAGATTCCTCCTGCAGCTGGGTCTGACGTTCTTCAACCCTGGTTCGGAGTTCTCTGATTTTCATCACCGTTTCAGCTACTTCCGAAAAGCGATCTCTGATGTCCACCATGAAGTCGAACTGAGCTATGAGATCGGCGTCGCTGGCCTTCACTCTCGGATCTTTGCGAATCTCGAAAGGCTGCTCGTAAGTCCGACCATCCACAGAGAGTCGGACGAGGTATTTTCCGGGAGGCGCAACAGGTGGTGAAGGAGGTGAGTAATCGATGCTCAGGAAACCGTTCAATGCTCCAGCGGCAGGAGGCATCTGCACACCCGGATATCGCATGTCCCAGAAGAATCGGTTCATTCCTGCCTTGGTGGAAGGGCTACGGTGATCTTTCGTGCCGCTGGAGAACTGCTGGATGATCTCGCCGTCGTCCTCCATGAAAGTGAGTTCCGCCTCACTGGTGGCCGCTTGGGCCAAGTAATATTCGACCATCACCCCACCTGGAGGATTCCTCGCTTCGTCTGCAGATCCTGTCCACCCACCTCTTACGCGAGGATGACGTCTTGCGGGGACGACTTCAAACAGATGCACCGGGGCCGAGGCGACTACTGGGGTGATGGCACGCAGGGCCGAGATATTATCCATGATCCAAAAGCCCCGTCCATGGGTAGCCACCACCAGATCGTCGTCCTTCACGAGCATGTGCATGATCATCACAGGCGGCAGGTTGCGCTGTAGAGACTGCCAGGAGTCCCCGGCGTCGAAAGAGATATACGCACCGGTTTCTGTTCCCGCGTAGAGCAGACCCGGCCGGACCGGATCTTCCCGGATGACCCACGAGTAGTCGTTTTCCCGAATCCCGTTGGTGATCCGCTGCCAGGTGTTGCCGTAGTCCGTGGTCCTGTAGAGATACGGTGCCCGATCGCTCACCCGGTGCCGTTCTCCAGAGATATAAACCGTCCCCTGCTGGTGGGAAGATACGTCTATGGCGGTGATGGTGGTCCATTCGGGGAGATCCGGAGGAGAGACATCGCGCCAACTGTCGCCACCATCCTTCGATACCTGAACGGTGCTGTCATCAGTACCCACCCAGAGCTCACCCTTTCTAAGGAGGGACTCGGCAAGGGTCCGGATGAGACTCACGTGAAAAAGCGAGGATGCATTGGAACTGATGGGTCCTCCGGATATTTCACCCATCACATCCTGGCGGTTCCGCGTGAGGTCGGGACTGATCTGATGCCATGAGTAACCCTCATCCGTAGATCGGAAGACGTACTGGGCGGCCGTGTAGAGCACGCCAGGATCGTGCGGCGAGAGGATCAACGGGAACGAGTAGTAGAAACGGTACTTCACGTCTTTGACGGGCGTCCCGAACACCCACTCGGGCCAAACACTGATCTGAGGAGCTTGCCCGGTTTCACGGTCAAAACGGACCGTCCTTGACCTATCATTGGCATAGACGACGCTTCCGTCGGGCTTAACCGCCGTCTGCCCGCCCTCCCCGGCCGGAATGGGAAGATAGTGCGTCCATCCTATGGACCGGTCGTCGGTTCGACTTGGAATCCCGATGTGGCTGTTGTCATTCTGAGCGCCGTAGAGCCAGTACGGCTCCTGGTCGTCCACAGCTAGACTGAGTAAGTCTGCTGTAGGTTGATTCTTTAGGCTCGACCAGGACTCACCTCCGTTCAGCGTCACTGACGCCCCTCCGTCCCCTCCTTCGATCATTCGGCGAGAGTCGTTTGGATCGATCCATAACGCATGAGGGTCCCAGTTCTCCATAGGTACATATTTAAAAGTCCGGCCCGCGTCCGTGGACTTGTGCAATCCGGTGATGGGCTGGATATAGACGACATCGGGATCCTGAGGATCGGCGGTGATGTGGTTGTAGGAATTGGGGATCTCCATCTTGCCAGGGTCTTGATGCGTCAACTGCCAAGTGGATCCGCCGTCATCGGAACGATAGATCCCGCCTTCGCCTTTGTCAGCCTCGACAAACGCATACACCCGGCTGGAGCGCTCTGGTGAGATAGCTATGCAAATTTTGCCGACTAGGCCTTTTGGCATACCGGGATTGCGGGTGACGTCCGTCCAGGTATCCCCGCCGTCTGTGCTCTTGAACAGACCGGTGGTGGGACCACCGCTCTCCTCGTCCCACGGGTAGGTCACATGGTGGTTAAGAGCCGCCATGATCACCCTCGGATTCCTGAGATCAATACACAGATCCACCGCTCCGGCAGTCTCGCCCCTATACAGGATCCGATCCCACGTCTCTCCACCATCCATGGTTCGATAGACGCCGCGCTCCGGATTGGGGCCGAACATGTCCCCCATCGCCGCCACATACACGATATCGGGATCGGTTGGATGAATGCGGAGTCTTGAGATATGCCGGGTTTCTCGAAGGCCCACGTTGGTCCACGTCTCTCCCCCGTCGGTGGATTTGTAAACCCCATCTCCGGGCGAGATGAATTGGCGTTGAAGTCCTTCACCGGTTCCCGCGTAGATCACCTCAGGATTCGAGGGAGACACGTCCAGGCCACCCACAGCAGGGAATTCGAAGAAATCGTCCGACACGTTCCGCCAATGCCTTCCAGCATCGGTGGTCTTCCACACTCCGCCATGGGCAGCGCCGAAATAGTAGACAAGGGGATCGTTTGGAATTCCGGCCACTGCAATGACACGCCCTCCCCGATACGGCCCCACGAACCGCCATTCGAGGGCCGAAAAAAAACTGACATCCAAGGTGGGAGGGTCGGCGAGGACAACCTCTTCCGTGCCCATCTCATGAGAGCGATTGCAGCATCCAAACAGGACAAGGAAGATAACACCGGTCGTTGATAACATTCTTAAGGCGACTCGGGCGACTCTGCGAATCGGTTTCATCGCCATCTTCCCAAATGGAACGACCATACACATTGGTGACATAGGTCTTCTCCTTCGAAAAAAGATGGAGATTCTCAAATTATGGAGAAGTATAACCGAAACTAATAACGGAGTTCAACACACGGAAATTCTCCTCCGCTTGATTGCCGATTTGACTTTGGACAGGCCCTCTGATATAACGATGCGCGCGATGTGGAATAACCACAGATGAGTAACCAAACAATTCAAGAATCCCCCCAACTCTTGCGGAAAATGAACCTTCTGGATTCGACTTTTTTGGTCATCGGGGCTATCGTTGGATCGGGAATTTTTATGACGACAGGTTTTATCGCCGAATACCTCCCTTCACCTCTTATGATCCTGATTGTCTGGCTGCTGGGCGGCTTTTTCGCAATGAGCGGAGCCCTCGCCTTTGCAGAGCTGGGTGCCATGTATCCCCAGGCAGGAGGACAATACATTTATT
>JASFEP010000028.1:0-20732 GCA_050124775.1 Candidatus Aminicenantota bacterium | reverse complement strand
TCATAGCCTTGTTCGACGCGCATTTCGATAGTTTCGGATTCGAAGTACTTATGCTTTACAAGATAGGCTGCAAGACACCCGTTTGCACTGCCGGTCGCTGGGTCTTCAGGGACTCCTAAATAGTGTCCGAAGAATCTGACATGAAGATCATTTGTTTCATACAGCGTTTCTTTGGTAAAAACCAGTATGGTTTTGGCTTGCGTGTTAGCAATGTACTCGTAGAATTGACCAAGATTTACTTGAGCTCTTTTAACTGCGTCTAAAGATTTTAGAGGCACAATAAAGCAAAAAGTCCCGCATGAGACTTCGTGAACAGGGAAATGGTCATCGAAATCATTGTGGTTTAATCCGAGAATTCGAGCAAATTGTCTCGGTTCATGGACATTGCCAAAAATCGGCATCTTCAACTTCATCCATACAATGTCTTGATTATTTTCATCACATGTTAGAGTTACAGGTATTTGTCCGACCTTCAAGTTTAAATTTATTTCTTTGATCTGAGTATTCTTAGATTTCTTCTTAATCACATAAGCTGTTCCTAAGGTTGGGTGTCCGGCAAAAGGCAGCTCCGTCTTGGGAGTGAAGATACGCACATCGTATCCATCATCCTGTTTTTTCTCCGACAAGATAAATGTCGTTTCCGAGAAGTTCATTTCTTTTGCAATTTTTTGCATTTCACTCGTGCTTAGAGAACTTGCGTCCTCCACAACTGCAAGCTGATTGCCGGAAAATTTTGTCTCAGCAAAAACGTCTACGATGTAAAACTCAAACTCGTGCATTTTTTCCCCCATGATCAATAAAAATTTTTAAGATAAAAAATTGTTTCACACATTTATTTACGCTTTTCATGATGTTTCGTTCGGTTATAACGCAACTATCTGGTTTCACCAAGGTCGATTCCGATTTGGCCATGCGAGTGAAAGCTTGTCGCATATGCAAAAGGTTTTTTTGTGAAATTCATAACAAAGGAAACCTTTTTACCATCCTTTGCGTCTAATATATTTGAATCCAATAGAAATGAGGTAAAATGGAACTATTGACGCGTCTTGAAGAGGCGATTTTGATATCTGTTCTCAAGTTGGGAGATGATGCCTACGGAATACCTATCAACCGCGAAGTCTCCAAGATCTTCGGAAAGAAGTATACGCTGGGAGGGCTTTATTTTGCTCTGGATCAGCTAGTTCGCAAGGAATATTTAATGAAGCGGACATCGGATCCCACGCCAAAGCGGGGTGGCAGAAGTAAGTCCTTCTACAGGCTGACCCTTGAAGGAAAAGAGGCTTTGGAAGTTGTGAGAAAACATCAGGTCAGGCTATGGAATAATGTTCCTGGTTTTAGCAATGGCAGTTGATGGGGCTTTATGAAGATGAAAATTAAAAAGAAATCGAGAAAGATAAACAAGCCAAATCTGATAAAGCCCCCTTGTTTTGCCTCCTGGATTCTTCGCCGGATATCCGGGCATATGAGTGGCCAGTCTATTGTGGGAGATTATGAGGAAATTTACCAAGAAATGACGAATGAGTTTGGACCAAATTCGGCCCGGACTTGGTATTGGTCACAGGTGATGAAATCTCTACCGATGTTGACCACAAATATTATTTTTGGGAGTGCCGCTATGTTAAAGAATTATCTCAAATTGGCTTATAGGAACATCATCAGGCACAAAAGGTATGCTTTTCTTAATATAGCTGGATTAGCTGTCGGATTGGCCGCGTGTCTTCTTATGGCAAGCTACGTTATGCACGAGTTGAGCTTCGAGACAATGCACCCCGATAGGGATCGCATCTGCCGGGTGAACGGACGTATTCCTATGGGAGGCAGGGTCCTACTCAATGCAGTTGTGGGAGCCCCTTTTGGCCCGACTCTTGAAGACACCCTTCCTGAGATCGAGGAGACGGTTAGGATTCTCAGACAGCGTCATATCCCGGTTCGAGTGGAAGATCGCGACTTCAAAGAAAACAAGCTGTTTTTCGCCGAGCATGAGATCCTCGAGGTTTTTTCCATCCCTCTTATTCGAGGCAATCCCAAATCAGCCTTAGAGGCCCCATTCACTGTGGTCATTGACGAAGCCCTGGCACAGAAATATTTCAGCGGCCAAGATCCTATCGGAAGAACCATAAGGCTCACCCTTGACAAGACATACGATTTTCACATCACAGGCATCATGAGGAATATGCCCTCCAATACGGTCATAAGAACGCCAATGATTGCCTCTTTTGCAACACTTCATCAAACTCACCAAGAGGCGATGACACATTGGGACAGCTGGGGCATGATTACAACCTTTGTTCGTTTACAAGAAGGCGTTGATCCACAGTCCCTCGATGTCAAAATCACGAGTGTCGCCCGCTCTCATCTTCCGGAGGATGAGAAAGAAGCGTCTTACTACCTTCAAGCGCTGAGTAAAATCTACATAGACAATGCAACCCATGGAATGAACAATGACCTGGATACCTCTGGAAGCATCACTCAACTTTACATATTCTCAGCCGTGGCTTTTCTCATCTTGATTATCGCTGCCATTAATTTCATCAACCTGTCAACGGCAAAGATCGCTGGACGGATGAAAGAGGTGGGCATTCGAAAGACATGCGGTGCTGAGCGGGCACACCTCATCAAACAGTTCCTAATGGAATCGGTCCTTCTCACATCAGTGGCTATGGGATTGGGTCTTGTTCTTTTTACACTGTTTAAACCCCGTCTGGACCAGTATCTCGGAAAAACACTCAATCTAGGAGTCCTCACCACTCCATGGATTCTTCCAGCAGTCGTCTGTTTGGTACTGGGGGTGGGTTTTCTAGCCGGGTCCTACCCGGCTTTTTTTCTCTCCAGATTTCCCGCAGCGGTCATCTTCCGTTCGGGAATTCGCCGGGGGCCATCGAAGTCAGGTCTACGCAGAGTACTGGTTGGCGTTCAATTCTTCATTGCAGGAGCCCTTATTGTTTGTACTATTGTTGTGTTTAAACAGGTGAGCTATTCAGAAACAAAGAACCTAGGATATGACAAAGATAATCTGATTGTCTTGAACAACAGGGATTCGTCTCTCTCCAAAAAAGCCGGATTGGTTAAGAATCAGGTCCTTACAAGGACCGCTGCTTTGGATGCATCGATCGTGAGCGGCTTTCCCTCCGCTCAGAATCGAAACATCTCCACCATACAGCTGGAAGGAAAGACAGAGGAGGAAACAATTGTCCAATCGCAGGAAGTGGATTCCGATTTCATACCGACTATGGGATTAACCCTGATAGCGGGGAGGAATTTTGAACGAGAACGCACAACGGATGAGGAATCTGTTCTTATCAATGAAACCGCTGCTCAGAGTTTTGGCTTTGATGATGCGCTTGGGAAATTCATTTATAGAGAAGACAGAGCGTATCGCATCATCGGGATTCTCAGAGATTGGAATACAAACTCTATCCATTCCCCTATTTATCCGATGGTCTTATTTCCAACAGATGAGACAGCTTCAAAACTTGTGGTCCGCCTGCCGGCCGTTGGGGCCTCGGAAGTTATTTCCCAGATGAGGGAAATAATGCTTGAACTTTTGCCCGGACAGATCTTTGATTACGCCTATGTCGATGAACTTCATCTTCGGGCATATGATGAGGAACGACGGCTGGCGTCGTTGCTAATATCATTCTGCGAGTTGACGATCTTAGTGGCCTGCCTCGGCATTTTTGGGCTTTCGGCTTACAGCACCGAACTGAGAACAAAAGAGATCGGCATTCGCAAGGTTCTGGGCTCGAGCGTTTCTGCTATTATTCTTCTTCTCACAAGGAATTATACAAGGTGGGTAGTCGTCGCCAATTTTTTTGCCTGGCCAATCGCCTATTATGCTGCAAATAAATGGCTACAATCCTTTGCCTACAGGACTTCAATAGGCATCCTTCCTTTTTTTATAGCCACTTTTATGACGCTTCTTGTGGCTCTTCTCTCTGTAATTTTCCAGACACTTAAAGCGGCAACCGCCAATCCTGTCCAATCCTTACGGTACGAGTAGAATATTTTTGTCTATCTCGTTTGCACTTCCAATTCGTTTTGCCTCTGTTCGAATTGTTGATGGAACGAAAGTGATCGGAATTTTGAATTGCTTGGAAAGTGCTTGATCTTGGATAACTGTGGGAATGCCTTGATTACCAATCAAGGAAAGGAAAGCATGGCCTTGATAACGCCGTCTCCGTATTCAGCGACAAGCTCGAATGCCTCCTGAGCCTCCTCCAAGGAAAAAATGTGTGTGGCCATGAAGTCGATATCGACTTCTTTCGAGGCTATCAGGTCGATGGCCTTCTGGGTACAGTCCCTCTGTCGTCTCACATTCTGGACGCGAATCTCTTTGCGCCGCAGCTTGTGGGCATCAAAAGACACATGCACAATCTCCGGAATCCCTAAGATTAGCAGCGTTCCTCCGGGTTTGAGCAGGTCGATGGCCTGGTCTAGAGCTTCCTGTTCTCCACAGCATTCGAATACGGCATCGAGCCCATCGGTCACTCTCAGAATTTCTGAAACGATGTCCATCTCCTCAGGATTTCCAGTCCACGCAGCCCCCTTCTTTTGGGCAAAATGGAGCCTCCCCGGAATTTTTTCTGTGGCATAGATTTTGCGGATACCCCGCGCCAGAGCCGCTTGCATAACACTGAGCCCGATCGGGCCGCATCCAAGTATCCCTATCGCCCCTGTTTCCATTTTTTTCAAAAAATCCAACGCATAGATCCCTATCGAGAGCGGTTCGACAAGCACTCCCTGCGAAGGGTTCACGCTTTCACCGATTCTGTAACAGTTCTCTTCGGGCATTACGATAAACTCGCACAGGCAACCCTGCATTTGTCCGGGGAATCCGAGGAACCGGAGGTTCCGACATGTGTTGGGACGTCCCGCAAGGCACTGGTCGCACTCTCCGCAGGATACCGCGGGGTCAACGGCCACCCAGTCTCCCAGCGATACAAGGGTTACGTGAGGGCCGACTTTCTCGACCACTGCGGAACACTCGTGCCCGACGATCCACGGAAATTCAACATCCTGTCCGCCGGAACGTCCGTGACGGAAATAGTGGACGTCCGATCCGCAGACGCCGGCCATCCCGACTCTGAGCAAAACGTCTTTAGAAGAGGAAATATCGGGAGCAGGGATATTGCGGATTTCCATTTTCCGGATTCCTGTCAAAAGTGCGGCTTTCATAGGTCTGTGATTCCGAAAAATCGGCAAAACGGCAGACCCTGCGTGAAAAATTTACGCGAAGGGATTCTCATCCTTATACAAAACTCCTAAAGGTTGATTAAAATAGATTTCCTCGATCCCGATCATCTTCAAAGCAGAAAAAAGCGCTTTCCCCGCATGTGCGAAGGCCACCCCGGTATGATGGGGGAAATGTTTGCCGATAAGCACATGGCGGTAAAAGCGACCCATGTCTTGGATGGCAAAAACTCCGATGCTGCCAAAAGACTGGGGTTCTATATCCAACACCTCTCCTTCTGCGATGTACGATCGCAGTCTTGTGTCTGCCGTGGATTGAAGACGAAAGATTGTGATCTTTCCCTGACGGATCCGTCCTTCCAGGGTCCCCCGCGTAATATCCGGTTCCCGGCTATCTTCCAGCAAACGGTTCATGATCAGCTGGTATTTCATTGCCGGATCTTGAAGACAGCTTGCCGGCGTATTCCCGCAATGGAATCCCATGAATAGATCGGTATGACTGTAAGCTCCGATCTTGTGTTTATTCGCTTCATACATATCTCCGGGAACGGTGTTATTGATATCCAGAAGAGTCACAGGCCGCTCTGTCGCACAGGCCGCCATGTACTCGCTCAAAGCTCCGTAAATGTCCACCTCACAGGCCACGGGTATACCTTTAGAAGCTAGCCGGGAATTGATATAGCAGGGCACGAATCCGAAGTAATGTTCGAAGGCTGGCCAGCATTTGTTGGCAAAAACGCCGAACTTCGAAATCCCCAAGTTGTCTTTCATGAAGCGCATCAAAGCCAGCTCATACTGGGCCAGTTTCTCCAGAAGGTCAGGATAGCGATTTCCGGCACCCAGCTCTTCGGACATCTCTTTGACCAACTCTTTCACTTCAGTAGCCCCTTTGGTTTTCTGGAACATATCATAAAGGTCGAGCTCGCTGTTTTCCATGACCTCGACCCCGAGGTCGAACAGGGGTTCAATAGGCGCATTGCAGGCATAAAAGTCCTGTGGACGGGGGCCGAATGCGAAGATTTTGAGTTTCTTGAGTCCGCAGACAACACGGGCCGCAGGGATAAAATCTACGATCATTTTTGCAATCTCATCAGCGATCCCCACAGGATATTCGGGAATGTGGGGATTTAAGCGTCTCAAACCGGAATTGTATGAAGTATTGAGCAATCCGCAATAAGCATCTCCCCTGCCCTGGATAAGGTCCTTTGCGGATTCTTCGGCAGCGGCTGCAAACATAAACGGGCCGTCGAACCTTTGGGCGAGCAGCGTAGTGGGTCCTTCAGGACCAAAATTCCCCAGAAAAATGACCAGGGCGTTTATTTTGGCCCGCTCTATCTCTTCGAGAGCCTTTCCCACATCCGATTCGTTTTCAATAACTGTATGGATCTCGGCGATATCGATATTTCCCCTGCGGCAGGCTTCAGCGATCTTTTTCCTCCTTTCCCTAGAGAGTTCCACAGGGAAACAGTCGCGGCTGACTGCCACTAGACCTGCCTTGATATCAGGCGTATTTTTCATGATTTCTCTTCCTTTTTTTGACCGTAATAAGCTTTGGACCCATGTTTGCGCTGATAATGCTTCTCCAAAAGGAATTTGGGAAAAGGCGGCTCTTTCTCTGCCAATAAGAGTGCTCCCCAGGCCATCTGAGCCACTTTTTCGAGGGCAAGGCTGTTGGCGAAAGCTTCCTCAGGTGATTTGCCCCATGTGAAGGCCCCATGTCCTGGAACCAGGACGGCTGGCGTTTCGACCGGATCGAGATTCGCAAATCTCTCGACTATAACCCGGCCTGTGTTTCCCTCGTAATCCTCTTCCACTTCTTTTGCGCTGATCATTCGTGCTAGCGGCACTTCGCCATGGAAATGGTCTGCGTGGGTTGTTCCCAGACAAGGAATGGGCCTGAAGGCCTGAGCGAAAATAGTAGCATAATCGCTGTGGGTATGAGCGATCCCGGAGATATTGGGGAAACTTTTGTAGAGAACTAAATGTGTGGGCGTATCCGAAGACGGGTTGAGCCCGCTTTCCAATCTGTTTCCTTCCAGGTCCACGACCACCATATTCTCCGGTTCAAGTTCCTTATAGGATAATCCGCTGGGTTTGATGACCACCCGACCTCTATCCCGGTCGCATCCGCTTACATTTCCCCACGTCAACGTCACCAGATTGTGCTCCACAAGGTCCAGATTGGCTCTCCAGACCCTCTCCTTGAGTTCCTTGAAACTCATGACAGCTTCCTTTGCCTTTGTCGGATGGATATCAAGTCTTTCATGACATGGTACAGGGTCCCCGACCACGCGCTGGTGCCAAAAGCATCGTGAAGTTGGCTGTAAAGCCCGAATAGTTCCCGATAGACCTGCCGGTACTCCCCTCTTGGGTCATAGACCTCCTTAGTCCCTGTCATCACTTCCTGAGCCTCTTCCACCCTGGAATATCCGCTCAACTCCTTTCCGGCAGCGACAGCTCCGAATATAGCCGCACCCAGTGCTGGGGTTTGATCGCTCCTGGAGACCTTCATGGGACGGTCGATGATATCCGCATAGATCTGCATGAGGAAAGCATTTTTGCTGGCCAACCCCCCACAGTTGACGATCTCTTCTACGGCTACCCCATGTTCCCGGATGCGGTCGACGATGGTCAGCGCACCGAAAGCTGTCGCCTCGATCAACGCCCTGTAAATCTCAGGGGCCTGAGTATGAAGGGTTTGGCCGATAATGAGCCCGCTCAATCGGACGTCCACCAGAATGGTCCTGTTTCCGTTGTTCCAGTCCAAAGCGAGAAGTCCATGCTCTCCCGGTTTCTGTTTGGATGCTTCGACCTCCAGGTTTTTGAACTTTTCGTCGATGCTCTTCCCGTATTTATCGGGAACCAAGTGATTCACGAACCATAAGAAAATATCCCCCACCGCAGATTGTCCAGCTTCGATCCCGTAATAGCCGGGAAGCACGGACCCGTCCACGATCCCACAGACGCCGGGAATATCTGCAAGGCCCTTGTGTTTCGGGGACACCATGATATCACATGTGCTTGTTCCTAAAATCTTGACGAGGGTTCCCTCCTTGACTCCAGCGCCAACGCCGCCCATGTGGGCATCGAATCCCCCCACAGCGATGGCGATGCCCGGTTTCAACCCGAGCTTTTCAGCCCATTTTTGGGAGAGACGGCCCGCAACATGGTCAGAAGGAACAGCGTTTGCATACAGCCTATCCCGCAGACCTGCCAGAGCAGGATCTAAAGCGGCCAGATATTCCCTGTCCGGAAGTCCGCCCCAATCATTGTTGTACATGGCCTTATGGCCGGCTGCGCATACGCTTCGCAAAATCCTGTCCGGTCGGGTTTCTCCGGACAGGATAGCCGGAATGTAATCGCAGATCTCCACAAAACTGGAGGCCGCGGTAAAAACGTCTGGTGCTGTGTTTTTACAGTGCAGGATCTTGCTCCAGAACCACTCGGACGAATAGGTTCCGCCGATTTTCGCCAGGTATTGCGGCCGCATTTTCTGGGCCATCTCCGTGATCTCTGAAGCTTCGGCAAAACTGGAATGATCCTTCCAAAGCCAGACCATGGCATTGATGTCGTTATGGAATTCGGGGAGCAAACCCAAGGGAGTGCCTTCACTGTCCACTGGAACAGGACTGCTCCCTGTAGTGTCGATGCCGATACCGATGATGCTCGCCGGGTCGAATCCAGGAGAGTTGTCTCTGGTTTGCTGGAGAGCCCCTTTGACAGATTCCTCTAGGCTGAAAAAATAGTCTGCGGGATTCTGCCTGGCAACATTTGGATCCATCGGGTCAAGAAGGATGCCGTCTTCACCGGATGGGTAGCCGACCACGCAGCTGGCCATCTCACTGCCGTCCTTTAGGTCCACGATCAAGGAACGGCAGGAGTTGGTCCCAAAATCCAGTCCTAAGGCATATCTATTCATGTTATTTCACCAAGATCAATGGAGAAAAGTAGATCAAAACCGCGGCGATGATCGCAAGGATGACAAGAGAAAGAATGAGATCCTTGGTCGTCCAGCTGGCTCTGGAGGTCTGTCTATCTCTGGCTGCTGTGGTGGCATAGGTCAGACCATCGATGTTCTCGTAAGAAGGTGCTCGAGTGAGCATACTGACAATAACCATCATCCCGATACACACCAGAGTCAGGTACACGCAGAAATACAGAAAATTGACATCGGCAAAGGTATGCAGCCATCCACTTAAAGAGTCTTTGTTGAGTTCTGCAACCAGGCGCAGCATCCCGATGACGAACCCTCCGATCAGAGCGGTCAATGCGCCCTTAGAATTGATCCTTTTCCAGAATATTCCCAGAAAAAAAACCGCAAAGATGGGCGGTGCCAGGTAGGACTGGACGCTTTGGAGGTAATGATAGAGTTCTCCGGAGATGTATTTCATGAAAGGAATCCAGAGGACTCCGCTGACAACGACCACGCCGGTCGCCAACCGGCCGACGAAAACAAGCCTCTTTTCCGAAGCCTTCGGCCGGATTTTTTTGTAGATGTCCATGGTGAACAGGGTTGAGCAGGAATTGAATACGGCAGCGAGAGAGCTCATAAGGGCTGCCAGCAGTCCACCCACGACGAGCCCCCTGATCCCTGTAGGGAGCAAGGCTTTGACTAGCGTGGGAAAGGCCTGGTCGGCGGCTTGGAGCTGGAGTTGGCCTGTTTTAGCCAGCGAATAAGCGATCACTCCCGGAATGAAGAAAATGAAAAAAGGGAATAACTTCAGATAAGCGGCAAATATGGATCCCCTCCGTGCCTGGGTCTCATTTTTGGCTGCCAGGACTCTCTGTACGATGACCTGGTCGGTGCACCAGTACCAGATCCCCACAATCGGCGGAGCCAGGATCATTCCCAGCCAGGGAAAATCAGGATGGTCTAGAGGTAAAAACAGATTGAGGTGGTCGGCCCCTGCGACCTGTACGAGGTTATTCCACCCGCCGATCTTGACGAGGCCCATAACGGTCACTGTTATGGACCCGAGGAGCAAAACAAAGGCCTGGAGGCTCTCGGTGTATACCACCGCACGCAGGCCGCCCAAGATAGTGTAGATGCCCGTCAATATCACTGTAATCAGAGCTCCTGTCCAAAATTCGACGCCCATGAGAGTTTGGAACACCACGGCTCCGGCATAAACCGTTACAGAGACTTTTGTCAGCACGTAAGCGACAAGAGAGATCAGCGAAAGGAACCAGCGCGCCGATGGAGAGTAGCGCCGTTCCAGAAATTCCGGCATAGTGAACACTTTGCTTCGCATGTAAAAGGGAACGAAAACCCACCCAAGTAGCAGGATGCACCAGGCATGAAGTTCGTAATGGCCCATGGCCACGCCGCTTTTTGCGCCCGTTCCCGCCAGCCCGACGATATGTTCAGAGCCGATGTTGGAGGCAAAGATGGCCGCTCCGATCACGAACCAACCCACATGGCGGCCGGCCAGAAAATAGTCAGCGGGTGTGTCCTGCTTCTGCCTGATCACCCACCAGGCGATTCCCATCAGGATCAAAAAATACAATGCAACGACCGTCCAGTCGAGAAGCTGCAATCCCTGCATAAACTTATCCCTCCGTCCTCATCAGATGATGGTTTATTTTTTACTATTATCTCCGTGAATATGTCAAATTATTTGTCCGGAAGCGGGATCAGATATCTTGCCCATTTGACCCTCATGAGCGTGCGTGTTATAAACACTTCACTGAAATTTGTTTTTATCCTCGAATGTCGAGTGATGACCTCGGGAGGGAATGATGAGACCATATAAAAGAAGACAAATCGGATTTACTTTTGTGTTAGTAGCGACTGTCTTTCTGGCCATCAGCATGAGTGTTTCGCCCAGCATGAAGAACGTGGAAAACCGAATTTTAATTGATGCCGTCAAAGGCCGACATGCCATCGACAAGAACATTTATGGGCATTTTTCCGAACATCTGGGGCGATGTATATACGAGGGCTATTGGGTGGGAGAGGATAGCCCCATAAAAAATGTGCGGGGAATACGCCAAGATGTGGTGGGCGCTTTGAAAAAGATCAAAATCCCGGTGCTGCGTTGGCCGGGAGGATGCTTTGCCGACGAGTATCACTGGAAAGATGGGATCGGTCCGCGGAACGAACGACCCACTATGGTCAACACCCATTGGGGCAAGGTCACGGAGAATAACCACTTCGGGACACATGAGTTTCTGGACCTGTGTGCGCAACTTGGATGCGAGCCCTATATTTGCGGAAATGTGGGAAGCGGCACGGTCAAGGAGATGCAGGAATGGGTGGAGTACATCACGTTTGACGGACTCAGTCCAATGGCCGACCTGCGACGCAGGAACGGTAGGAATGAACCCTGGAAACTCAAGTTCTTTGGACTGGGCAATGAAAATTGGGGTTGTGGCGGGAACATGCGATCCGAATACTATGCCGATATCTACAGACGTTATCAGACTTATGTCCGCAACCTCTCGGAAAACAGAATCAGCAAGATCGCCTGTGGAGGATCCAACGACAACACGCACTGGACAGAGGTTTTGATGAGGGAAGCTTGTGACTTGATGGACGGCTTAAGCTTCCATTACTATACGGTGCCCGGGGGGTGGGGAAAAAAGAATTCTGCCACAGGGTTCACAGAAGCGGACTGGTTCGAAACTTTGAAGCTAGCCTTTCGTATGGATGAATTCGTTCAAAAACATGGCGCGATCATGGATCGTTATGATCCGGAAAAAAGGGTGGGCCTTATCGTGGATGAGTGGGGAACATGGTATCAGGTCGAGAAAGGGACAAATCCCGGCTTCCTCTTTCAGCAAAACTCACTCCGGGATGCCTTAGTGGCCGGATTGACGTTGAACGTCTTCAACAATCACTGCGACAGGGTGCGCATGGCCAACATTGCCCAGACTGTCAACGTGCTCCAGGCCTTGATCCTCACGCAGGGTGAAAAGATGATCCTAACACCCACTTATCATGTATTTGACCTGTTCGAAGTTCACCAGGACGCCGTGCTCCTGCCCGTCCATCTTCAATGTGTACAATACAGTTTTAAAGATGAAAAAATTCCTGCAATAAGCGTCTCGGCTTCCCGGAACGCAGAGGGAAACATTCATATTTCTCTGTGTAATCTGGATCCCAACCAATCTCTCGATGCTGTCTGCGAAATTCAGGGAATTCAAGCAGAGGACATATCCGGACGCATCCTTACAGCAGAAAAAATGAACGCTCACAACAGCTTCGATAATCCCCGTGCCGTTATGCCGCTGGATTTTCAGGATTTTAGGTTGGAAGATCATAATATTCGGCTAACGCTTCCTTCAAAATCTGTGGTTGTCTTAAGAATCGATTGACTGAAATCGGTTGATAAAGGGGGCTTGAGCATCGAGCTTATTCTAATCACTTCCGAGGCCGTTGGCACCGAAATCATTAGCGCAAAACTCAGATGGGGATATTCCAAGGTAGGTGCAGCTATTTCACCCTCCACTCATGAATCCCGCCGGCATATTCTGGCTGAGAATGGATCTCCAACCGCAGGCCCTTTGTCCGGACGGTTTCGAATATGACTGTGTTGTAAGTGTCTTTTTCGACTCCGTATTTTTCCACCGAATAGACCGGCCTCCATTCGTCGCCATCCTTGTAAAGAATTCGCCAGGACTGGGGGAGACGGCACTCTCCCCTCCCCGAGTCGTCGAACCAGAATACCTCAGCCATACAAACTTCGGATAATTCAGGAAAATCGTACTGAATCCACTCCGTCGTCCCCATGTGAGGCCACCAGTGAAAAAAGGGCACATCTTGATCGCTCGAAGTTTTCGGCTCCAGCAGGTCGTGGACGGCCTCGGCATTTTTTCCGAAAGAAGCGCTCACTTCGCTGATCGATGCGAGAGTAGGGCGTCCCAGGGGATTTACAGCACCTTCTTTACGGGCCAGCCATACCGCCATCTCTCCTTTTCCCCTATGTGCCCAGGCATAGTAGGGAATAGCAACAAAATCTTTTGCGGATTCCTCCACATTTCCATCTTCATCGGTGACCTGGTAGGCCTCTGCTGTTCCTCTGATGACCTGGATGCCTCTCAACAGATCTGGAATAAATTCCGTTTTCAAAGGCGAGTCATCCTTTAAGAGAAGGTTGCGAACATGACCGTCAGGGCTGTCCGGCCATTCCGCACAGTACACAAGAGGTCCCCGTTCCAGCGCAACTTTTCCTCTATCCGCCTCGACACTCTCATGAGCCTCTACTCTTTGTATAGGCATGGGGAGTGTGAGTTCGATCGTATCGCCTGCCTGCCAGGCACGGCTTATCCGGACGTAGCCTTTCTTTAGATTGAGAGGCATAGTATCTCCGTTCACATATAGAGTGATCTCTTGTTTTTCGGGATTCAGATACTGGTAGAGGTCGCTGGGCAAAGGCTTATTTTGAGCCCAACCCGGGATGCGCAGGCACACAGTAAATGTGTTCTTGTCCGCCGGAGGAGTCAGGTCGACTTTGACCGCTCCATCCCAGGGATATCGGGTTTTTTGTGTGATGTGGACGGGTCCGCTCTTCATGTTCACAGTGGCCTCGTTGGCCACATACAGGTTGACGTAAAGGTTCGCGCCTTTGTGTGCATAGATATATCCTGGGACCGATGCGATGAATCGTGTGATGTTTCCCGGGCAGCAGGCGCACCCAAACCAGGGGCTTCTCTCATGCTGACCCACGGACTCCAGGGCATTGGGATAGAAAAACTTGGTGCCGTCGAGTGAAATTCCTGAAAGAAGCCCGTTGTAGAGTGTTCGCTCCAGCACATCAATGTATTTGGCATCTCCGTGCAACAAAAAAAGGCGGTGATTCCAGAACACATTGCCGATGGCTGCACAGGTCTCGTTGTAAGCACTCATGTTGGGAAGTTCATAATTATTATCGAATGCCTCACCCGATGGATCGGCACCGATTCCCCCGGTCAGATAAAGTTTTTTGCCTACGACATTTTCCCAGATCCCGTTTATGGCTGTGAGGTAATCTTCATCCCCGGTCAGGGCGGCGATATCTGCCATTCCAGAGTACATGTAGGACGCCCGGACCGCATGCCCGACCGCTTCATCCTGGTCGGTCACCGGGGCGTGATCCTGGTTGTATTCCCCTCCGAGCTCCCGGCCGTCCAGCTGTTTACCCCTCACGTCTAAAAGGAATTTGGCGAGATTGATGTATTTTCTGTCTCCCGTCACTCGATACAGCTTGACCAATCCCATCTCGATGACCTGGTGTCCTGGGGGTTCCCGGCGCTTGCCAGGACCGAATTCTTTATCAACAAGGTCCGCGTTTTTGAGTGCGACATCCAGGAGATTACGCTTTCCTGTGGCTTGGTAGTGTGCCACCGCTGCCTCGTATAAATGTCCGGCGTTGTAAAGCTCATGGCTTCGGCTGAGATTGGCCCAGCGTTCTTTTCCCATCCAGTTCATCAAGCGTTCGGCATTGTTGGTTCTGGCGGTGTAAATATAACCGTCCTCTTCCTGGGCAGAGGCGATCAGAGCGATCAGATCATCCAGGTATTTTGCCATTTCTGGATTCGGTGCGACCATCAACCCGTAGGAAGCCCCTTCGAGCGTTTTGTAGATATCCGTGTCATCAAAGGGATAAATGCCGCTCTGTTCGCCTTCCTTCAGTCCTCCGGCAATGGCAAAGTTGTCCATGCGGCCGGTCTCTTCACATTTCTGGAAGGCATGGGGAATGGTCACCGTTCGATTCGTCTCAATCCTGGGTGCCCAGAAATCATCCGTAATTTTGACAGCAGTGAATGGAACGGGCTGGAAGGGATAATCTCGGGGTTTATTTGCTGTCTGGCATCCTATCATCATTAGAGCTAATAATCCGGCGCCAATCGCTCTCGAATGAATCTGCATTTTTTCTCCTTATTTTAGGGGAGTTAAAAATATCTTATCACAATTTTCTTTCATCCGATCAAATTGAAATTTTAAAAAAACGCATCCTCGATTCTGTTTGATAAGACCTCTATCTTATGATATATATGCGAACGAAAAATACTCTTGTAAAATCCATAATCCAAAGAGGCCCAATGACTGCTCGCTTCGCCGTTATCTTCGATATGGACGGAGTTATCGTAAACAATATGCCTTACCACAGAAAGGCCTGGGCAGAATTTTTCGAAAGACACAATCCTCCAATGATCTTGGAGGATTTTATCCAGCACATGGGAAAATCCAACGAAGATCTTCTGACCATATTGTTCGGGAAGAATATCACCGGGGACGAGATTCGTTCTCTAGGAGAAGAAAAAGAAGCTCTCTACAGAGAAATTTATGCTCCGGAAGTGTCTCCGCTGCCGGGCTTTGTCGATTTCCTCAGGTCCCTGAAGGACAACCATGTCAAAACAGCCGTGGCCACAGCTGCACCTAAAATTAACCTCGATTTTCTTCTCGAACATATCGATGTGAGGGATGATTTCGATGTTCTGATCGATGATTCCGAAGTGAATAAAGGAAAACCGGATCCGGAGATCTATCTGAAGGCGGCCGAAAGACTGAAGTCCACGCCGAAATTCTGCCTTGTCTTTGAGGATTCCTCAGCCGGTATCCAGGCAGCCATACGTGCAGGTATGAAAGTCATCGGAGTCGCGACCACACATCCCCCTGAAAAAATGCATGAAGCGGAGATTGTGATCAATGATTTTACAGAAATCGACGTAGATCAAATCAATGAACTGATGCAAGAAAATGACAGAAATAAATATTAGATTATTTTCTTGAATGAATGGCAATGCGGTTACCTTCAGTATCGAGGAAAAGGCCGTAATAGCCGATCTCTTCTGTGATCAAAGTCTTTTCCTTGAGAACTTTTCCCCCAGCCTTTTCAACGCGGGATAGTTCCTCGGAAAGATCCCCACTGAAAGCCGTAAAATAGACCACTGTTCCTTCCTCGGAAGGTTTGTAAGCCTCTGGAAAACAGATGAGAGATCCGGCCGCTCCTATGCCCCCTTCAACCATCGGGAACCAGGCCATATCTGACGGACCCATTTGTTGGCGTGAGAGTTTGAATGCAAAGACCGTCTCATAAAACGTTATGGCTCGCTCCATGTCAGTGACTGGAATTTCGAACCAACCGACAACATTGTGTTTAATATCCATAGTGTTCTTATAGTAATAATCAGCAATATCGATGTCAATATTTTGTTTTTTAAGGGAGTGCTACTCGTGTTTGATGGAGTCGACGGGATTGGCCAGAGCCGCTTTGAGAATATTAGAGCTTACTGTGAGCGCTGTAACGGCAAAAACGATGAGGAGGGGCATAAGGAAGAGAAACCCATTCCAGGGCATCCGATTGGCAAATGCATCAAGCCATTCCTGTATCCCCCAATAAGCTAAAGGCCAGGCAATTATCATGGAAAGACCTATCAACACTAGAAACTCCATCATGAGTAATTGGAGGATGCTGCCAGTCGAAGCCCCTAGAACCTTCCTTATGCCGATCTCCTTCGTCCTCTGGATGGCCATAAACGCAGACATGCCGAAAATGCCCAAACAGGTCACAAATACAGCCAGGAAGGAAAAAAGACCTATGACTCTTCCCAAAAGTTCATCCGCTTTGTACTGCTGGTTGAAATAATCATCCAGAAAAAAGAATTCAAAGGGATTGCCGGGGAAAAATTTTTTATAATACTGTTCGACGAGATGGACACTTCCTTTGATGTCTTGAGTTCCAATTTTTATCGCAAACCGTCCCCAGGGAGGCCTTCCAAAGGGGAATAATCTGTAAATATGAGGCTCGAAGGCTTCTTTCAGAGACTGTTGGTGATAGTCAGCGAGAACACCGATGATGGGATAGATCTCCCCCCAATAATCCACCTCTTGGCCGATGGCCTCCTCGGCACTGTCAAATCCCATCCATTTCACGGCCGTATCGTTAAGGATAAGGGCATTTTTATCCGCCGGGAATTCTCTGGAAAAATTCCTTCCCACAAGAAAATGGAGATCGAAGACATCTGCGAAATCATAGTCCACACCGACGATCTGGTAATTCTTTCCCTGACTCTTATCCTCTCCCGCCTTGTGAATTCCTCCGTTATCCCAGATGATCTGACGGCCAGGGACTTCCGTCAATACACAGGCCTTCTGGATATGGGATTGCTTGAGCAACTCTTCTTTGAAGGTTGGGAAGGACTTCTTCAATGATTCATACCGGACACGTGGAGCGTTGACGACCAGAATCTGTTCGATCTCGAACCCCAACTCTTGATTTTTCATGTATTCGATTTGTTTATATATGGAAAATGTGCCCGTGATCAGCACCAGGGCCATCATGAACTGAAGCATAACCAGCGCTCTTCTCAGTTTCATGCCTTTGGGGGTCGATCCCAGTTCGCCTTTGATCACCCTTGCTGGTTTGAATGCAGATAGAGCAGCGACAGGGTAAACGCCAGAAAGAAAAACGCTGATAAAAGAGAGTCCGAACAGTGATATCCAAAATTTCGATGTTTGCCACAGATTTTCAGCAAAGGGATTGCCGGTCATCCGGCTGAATGAGGGCAAGAATGAATAAATCAGGAGGAGTGCGAATGTTACGGCCAGAATATATATGAGGAATGTTTCGCAAAAAAATTGAGCGATCAACTGGCGACGTGAAGCCCCCACAACTTTCCTGAGGCCTACCTCTTTAGCCCTGGTCAGGGAGCGGGATGTCGATAAATTGATATAGTTGATCCAGGCCATACATATGATAAAAATAGCGATGATCAGTAGAACATCCATGGAAGTTTTATTGCCATTTATTTCATACTCCTGCATAAAATGTGAAGTCAGATGAATTTCCGTAAGCGCTTGCATTTTGAGTGCGATCTTCACTTTATAGAAACTCATCATTTCCCCGGCATGAGTTTCAACGAGCTCGGCCATTTTCTCTTCAAAACCAATTGGGTCGGCATCGGGGCGAAGCCTGAGATATGTGAAGTGGCCAGTGTATCCCCAGGATTGTAGGATTTCAGGGGGATAAATCGAGCGTATGTTCTCGTATGAAAGAAGAATATCGCACTTCAGATGAGAGTTGGACGGAACATCTTTAAAAATTCCCATAATTGTGTAATCGGTTATCCCGTCCACGGAGATGGTTTGCCCTACAGGCTCTTGACTGCCGAAGTATTTTTTTGCCGTGGATTGAGACATGACAGCAGTGTTGGCGTTGCTAAGCCTGTTCGACGGAATGCTATCGACAAATCCGAGATCGAATATGTTGAAGAACTCAGGCTCCGCAAAATACATCCTTTCTTCCGTGAACTGAATATCCTGGTCTTTGGGGGAGACGACGGCACGATATCTAAAGATGCGCGCGATTTCTTCTACCTCCGGGTATGCGCCCCGGATGACATCTGCAGCGGGCGGGCAGCAAGAAGCGAACTGGACTTTTTGTCCCTGATCGCTGGTCCGCTCATAGCGCAGGCGATAGATCTGCTCGCTATCCTGGTAAAATCGATCATAGCTTCTCTCGAAATTCACATAGTGAAGAATTAAAAGACAGGCCGCTATTCCGATCGCAAGTCCCGATATCGTTATGAAAGAAAACAGGACATTTCTTCGAATGTTCCTGAGGGCTGTTTTGAGATAACTGCAAAGCATTATTCTTTAATTTTAAGGATCAATACTATATCATAAGAGAAATTATTTTGAGAAACAGCATCATTTTTTCTTTTCTATACGTTTAAAAGGGTGAAGTCTCTCGAATTAGAAACAACTCATTAGGAGATATGGATTATGAGGCCCAATATTCACTCATCTGTTATATCCATTTTATTTCTAGCACTTTTTGTCTCTATTCAGGGGCAAAGGGTATATGCGATTGGCTCTCTCTCATCTGATTCTCCTTCACAAAAGACCAAAGTATCCTCTAAGGATTATGCTTTTGGACAGGTTATTCAGTTCGATTCCAAAGTTTTGGGTGAGAGCAGGCCTGTCTTTATTTACTTGCCGGGGAGCTATTCAGAAGGAAAAAACTATTATCCCCTACTCTATGTCCTCGATGGAGGAGATTATTTTGAGCCTTTTGCTGGGATGGTGAAGTACCTGAGCCTATTCGAATTGATACCGGAGATGATCGTCGTGGCCATCGCTCATGGCGATAGATTGAAGGAATTTACCTACACAAAGGCCAATGAAAAAACAGGAAACTGGCCGAAAAGCGGCGGCGCAGAGTCTTTTGCCGAATTCCTCGCTGATGAATTACTCCCTTACATCGACTCATCCTATCGCACTCACCCATTCAGAATTCTTGTGGGGCATTCACTGGGAGGTCTTTTTGCCGTCGAAACTCTTTCGAGAAGTCCAGATCTTTTTCAAGCGACGATAGCCCTAAGCCCCAGTCTCTATTGGAATCAGTTCGAGTGGCTCAAAAACGCAGATGCCTTTCTGAATAAATATGATGCTTTGAAACACTTTCTCTTTATCTCCGGAGAGAAAAAAGGCGAGGAAGAGACAAGACATCTGGACGAGTTTAAAATCTTAGCTAAGAAAAACGCCTCTGAAGGGTTTTCTTATGAATACAGATGTTTCCCTGAAGAGGACCACGGTTCGGTGGCGCTTCCAGGACTCTTCGCAAACCTCAAGAAACTTTTCGAGGGATGGCGTTTTCCCGGTGAAGCGTGGGAATTTGGTCCGGAAAAAGTGCAGGAACATTTTCAGAACCTGAGCGAGCGCTTTGGCTTTCCTGTGCCTATCACTGAAGAATTCCTAAACGATCATGCCTTTCATGGACTCCAGCGTCATGATGCTCCTGATGAAGCCATTGCGCTATTCGAATATTGTCTATCCCTTTATCCGAATTCATCCAAAGCTTATGAAGGATTGGGAGAATCTTATGCCAAAAAAGGAATGAAGGAAAAAGCGGAAGGACATTATGAGAAGTCTCTGGAACTCGATCCAAAAAATTCCTCCGCCAAGCAAAAGCTTGAAAAGCTCAAGGAAGAGCTGATTCACTATTGAGACTTTCTGGCTTGAGCAGACCGGATAGCCAGTGCATCACATTCAGCAGAAGTTGAGCGTTATCCTTGGCTAAAGGGTTGTTCATGCCGATCCGCATTCTTCCTTGATCGAAGATCTGTGCGGTGAACATAGCGGCTTCTGAAAATAAGGCCACCTTACCGTGTTTGAATTTGGCGATAGCTCCCTGATACCATCCCGCGACACTGATACTCGGTGTGTCCTTACGAATCTCGTAGAGTTTGTCAGGCATCCAGGAGCGTTTTTCAGGTCCTAAGACCAACACGGGTTGAAATTCAGGTCCTGTTTTGAATGCCGCGCCGGAAAAAGTGGCAACAGCAGTGATTTTTTCCGAATGGTCGCGGCCGGAAGTCACAGGGCTTTCAGCGAGGCTCTTGTTCGAGGTTTTAAAGACAAGAGGACTTTCTCGACCTTGAAAATATCCATTGAGGACATATCCATTGTTCACTTCAGCTCCGAAAGAACCTGCCAGCTCTTTAATCGCTACGGGGTCGGGCATGTGATCGGTGATCAAAAAGAGAGAACCTCCCTCTTTGACCCAAGTATTCAAAACGTCGATTTCGAGTTTAGATAACGTCGGAGGATCTTCTTT
>JASFEP010000027.1:0-21051 GCA_050124775.1 Candidatus Aminicenantota bacterium | reverse complement strand
TTTGACATCCCCGCGTTTTTTGTATGCCACCGGCTGTCTGAAATTGATTGCGAGAGCTTTCCCCATATCCTCCAACGCGCCCTGGTAATTTTTTAATTGGGCTTTCGCTTCGCCGCGCTTGATCAGGATATCGGGATCGCCCGGATTCTGTTCCAGTGCGGTGTTGTATGCAGCGATGGCTCCCTCATAATCCTTTAGGAAAAACTTGTCTTCTCCGATACGGAGGTAATAGTTCCCTGCCTGTGTAAAATCGTCGACTAGGGATGCCCAACGGGTTTTGGGGATGTTCACGAACTCTGGGATATTGATAGCTCTCTCCGGCAGGACAAAATTCTCCAGCAGGACAGCGGGCGTATCATTGCCCTTCTCATCGATGTGGGTCATATAAAGCTGGGTATAGGGACCTCTGTGCTTGGAGGCAAAGATCAGCCATCTTCCGTTGGGCGACCAAGAGTGCCAGGAATTCATGAGCGAGAGGTTGCAATTCATGCGCCGCGGTGTTCCCCCCTCGGCAGGTATGATATAAAGAGTGGCGTCTGGCTGGAGCAGCATAAAATTATCCGCTTGACAAAAAACGATCCATTGTCCGTCAGGGGAGACTCGCGGAAAATAGTTGCTTTTGCCGTTGCCCGAAGCACCCGGAATCGGTTCGGCCGTTCCGCCTTTTCCATCGTTCCATGGGATCCTGTAAAGATCGTATTTGTAGTCCTGACGTCCTTCGATAAATTCAGCGGCCGCAGAAGTGGGGATAACGGCCTGGGTGAAGGATTCGGCGACCTTGGAGTGATATACCGGTGCCTTTGCGAAGACGATGTACGTCCCGTCCGGAGACCAGTTGGGATTGCTCTGGCAATACTCGGGATCGTCGGCGCCGGAAAGTGCCCAAAATTTTTCTTGCTCGCGGTCGTAGACAGCGATAATGCCTTTGAGGGGAAAAAACAACTGAGAGATCATCAGATTGTCGATTGGCACGAAGATCGAGCGGTCCTTGACCGTGCTCAGAGCGTAACGCCCGTCGGGAGATATCTGAGAGAGCAATCCGAAGGTCATCTCTCCGTCTTCTTTTCTGTAATCGCTCCATGTGATGATCTTTTCCGGAGTCAGAACGGTTTCCTTTTCCAGGGTCGTTATGACATAGGAGCCTTTGTCGTTGGCATAGTCCACGTCCATGGCCAGAGTTTTGCCGTCGGGCGTAAAAGAATGGCAGTTGCCGCAGAGAGGAAGATCTTTCAGGATGACGGCCGTGGGGCCTTCCGAAGCGACATCACCCAGCCGCCATCGAATGGTGTCGAGGTTTGTATAGGCAAACTCAAAAGGCAAAGGGACGTCCCTGTAAAAAATTGAGGCGCCCACATCATCAGAGGATGTGCGGATCGTGGTCTGTCCCGAGGAGACGATTTTATCGGGCTCTTTTTTTGCGATCCCCAGAATAGAGATCTTCATATCTTTTTCGAGCGATGCGGCCTTCATCGAGGACCACTGGTTCGCAGTCGGTCTCCATTCCTGCTGGGTGACGACCGGAGAGACGACATTGACGGTATTTTCGACCTCGGCCACCACAAGCCATGCATCGGCTTTGTCGGTTTTGTCCTTCCAGATGAACGTAGGAGCGATGATCTCGGGAGGAAACAGAGTCTCCGAGAGAGGGTATTCGATGGTCAATTCTCCCGCTGGCCGGGTTTTATCCCACGCCTCGAGGATTCTGTTGCTCTCCAACTCTTGTGAGAAGAGAGGATCATAGACGATAAAGCCTGCCAACCCCAATACTAAAGCGGAGGCGATCGTTCGGGTCACGATAGATCTCATTTGACTCACCTCTTATTTATTCCTGTGATTTTGGATTCCCCGGATGGGAACACAAGCGGTTCCCTCTATTTCTACCAGCAACGATTCCCTGCAGACATCCGACACCACATACTGTGAGGGAATGTCGCCGTAACGGTCCTTGCAGATTTTTTTGACCAGGGGGAGATCTCCATCTCTTTTGACATAGGCTCTCAACTGAGACAACCTGGACGAGTGTACGCCGATATCCACGCCGATGGATGACAGGTTATCTGCGGATATGAGTGTATCGATGTTTTCAACCGTTGCAAGTGTCTGGCTTCGGATATCCTGCTCAAGGATCGTATCCTCCCCTCGAACAGCCGCTGTCCCCGAGACAAAAATGAGACCCGAGCTCCCCTGGCTCACGATTTTTGCCCGTTCGAAGAGGGGAGGGGCCTTTTTTTCGAATCCTCGACCCGTATCGCCTTCAAGGATATCTTGGGAGTAAGCGTGTGCATCTGTCTGAAGGGGATTCGAGAGAGGGGCAATAAAAACGTCGGAATCTGACTTCATGGCGATACACTCGAGGACGACTCCTCCTGTGAACATGCCGATCCCCGTAGAGGCCGGGTAGCCGGTCTTGAAATCCGCCTCTCCATAGAAAAGCGAGCGAAAGTCGTTGAAAATCTGGTAATTCTGTCGCACTCCCTCTCGAGACGAGCTGATCGCGAGGAATTTTTCGATGTAGTTCCATTGCCGGACGATGTCGGAAAAAACCATCCCTTCGCTTCTCAAGATTTTTTTCAGAGAGCCAAATCCCTCCCTGTATTGAGCCGGCGTGTAGGATTGGTCGGGATGATTGGCTAGTCCTCCGGCATAGACTTCGGTGAACACCGGGGTGTCCAGGAGAGTGTATGGTATGCCTTCGCAGTTTTTGTGATAAATTTTTCCCGCCTCTGGATGCGAGCGAAGGATCGCGTCCAAAGAAACCTCTTTTCCTTCTTCAGGATGTTGGGCGATAAAGCTTGTGGCCGGAATATCGGATTGATAGAACTTCTGCAGTATCGAGGTTCCCAGATTTTTCATTCGGGAATAATCGTTTTTATCCTCGGCGCGGATAAAGAACGTCTGCATGAGAACGCATGAAAGATCCTGTCCCGTTGCCTTCGCTTTTTCCTCTAGCGATCCCAGACATTCCTCGATGCCTTCGCTGAAGCTTCCGCATGGGGGACAGACGCTGCAGAATTCCCTGCTGCAGATTCCGGGTTTGGAACTTTCGATCATGCGTCTATTATAGTCGGATCGGTCTTTTCCCTCAACTCGTATGGTGGTTCTGAGGATGCTTCCGATCATTCTTCTTTTCAAGGCCAAAGAGAACGTCTTGATGCGATGTGAAGGATCCATGCATTGGGGATGGCCGGATCAAAAATTTTCGTACAGGATAAAGATACTTTGAAGGACTGTTTTTAGGCCGATGGCTGAACGCGTGGTGAGTTCTGTGCAAGCAACATCAGGTCTGCCAGGACTATGGCTGTGGCTGCTTCTACGATCACGGGCATTCTGAGGGCGATACATGTATCGTGTCTCCCCTCGATAAAAAGTTCTGTTTCCTCTCCTGTTTTAAGATCGATCGAACTCTGTTTTTGCGGAATGCTGGAGGTGGGTTTGACCGCCACCCGGAAAAGGATGGGATTTCCGTTCGTGAGCCCCCCGTTTATTCCGCCGGAGTGATTTGTCTCCGTCGCACCCTCTAGATCTAAGATCCTGTCATTGTGTTCAGAGCCTCTCATCCGTGCTGAACGAAAACCCGCGCCGAATTCGACACCCTTTACTGCCGGGATGGCGAAAAGGACATGGCTCAAAAGCGATTCCACTGAATCGAAGAAAGGCTCTCCCAGGCCAGCGGGAATGCCTTTGCTCACGCATTCCACGATCCCTCCGATAGAATCCTGGTTTTTGTGTGCCGCTTCGACGGCTTCCTCGATCTCGGCGCTCCCGCCAGCTTCTGTGATCTGTGCTTGTATGACGATGGGATCGAGCATCTTTTTGGCCAACACACCGGCGGCAACGATCCCCAATGTGAGCCTTCCGGAAAAGTGGCCGCCGCCTCTGTGATCCTGGAATCCCCCGAATTTTTTGTGTGCGGAAAAGTCTGCGTGACCGGGACGGGGAATATCTTTGATGGTCTCATACACGCTGGAGTCGGTGTTCTTGTTCATGAATAAAATATGGATGGGGGATCCGGTGGTATGCCCTTCGAACACCCCGCTCAACAGTTGCGGGCGGTCGGGTTCTTTCCGGGCTGTGGTTCCTGGTAGCGAGGGATTCCGTCTCTCGATATCTGCATCGAAATCCCTCTCCTCGAGTGGAATTCCCGCAGGACATCCGTCCAATACAATTCCCAAAGAAGGCCCGTGGGACTCTCCAAAAATCGTAACACGAAAAATGCGGCCGAAACTATTCATCGATTTTCCCTCCAAGTGACGCCAGATCTTCAAAAAATGACGGATAGGATTTCTTCACACATTCGGTGCCGTCGACAGTGATCGGCTGTTCGGCATTGATGGCCAGAACAGCCATCGCCATGGCGATACGATGGTCTCCGTGGCTGTGGGTCGCTCCACCGCGGATATCTCCCCCCTGGATCTCCAGGATCCCGTCGATAACTTTGACACTGAGACCCATTTTAGACAACTCCTGTCGAAGGACCGCAGTTCTGTCGCTCTCTTTATACTTTAATCGGTCCACACCCCTGAGCCTGCTCGTTCCCCTACAGGAACATGCCAGAGCAGCCAACGGAGGCACGAGGTCCGGACTATCCGTGACATCAAAATCGAAGGCCTTAAGCTCTCTTTTTTTTACGCCGATAAAGTCTGGGGAGAGGCAAACGCTCGCGCCGCAATCTTCGAGGATTTCGATGATCTTCCTGTCTGGCTGGGGCGACCGGACATCGAGCCCCTTGAGAATGATCTCCCCTCCAGCAGCTGCAGCCACACAAAGGAAAGCTGCGCTGCTCCAATCGCCTTCCACAAAGAATCCCTGCGGTCTGTAGGATTGATCTCCCTGGATGAAAAAGCGGGAATAATCATCATGCGTTATTTGGATTCTGCATAATTCCAGGACTTTTAGCGTCAGGTCGATGTAGGGACGGCTGGTGAGGTTTTCGACGCGAAGCTCGGAATCTCCTGTCGCTTTGGGGAGTGCCATCAACAATCCGCTGAGAAATTGGGAGCTGACCGCTGTGTCGACCAAGGTCTTTCCTCCCCTCAAAGGGCCATGAACGGTGATGGGGGCGTGTCCGTCGGTTGTCGTGCATCTGACGCCAAGGTCTTTGAAAGGAGCCACCAGCATATCCATCGGTCTGGACCGGAGGGAACCTTCTCCGTCGATCGAGAGCTCATCCGGCCACAGTGAAGCGATGGCACTGAACATCCGCATGCCCAACCCGGATTCCCCGCACGACAATCCTTTGACCGTCGGAGACAATCCCCCTTTGATAATGACCTGTGTTTCTTGTCTTGTGACGATTGCGCCGAGTTTTTGGGCCACATCGAGGGAGGCCAGACAGTCTGTACTGAATGAGGGATTGTCGATCACGGTGGTTCGACCCTCGGCAAGAAGAGCGGCTGCCGTCATCCTCTGCATGACGCTCTTTGAGGGAGGAGCGATTATCTCTCCCTCAATCACCGAGGGTGTGATAGATCTCTTCATAGATGTTCCCTACTGTTTCTTCAGGTGTTTTCTCGCTCGAAACGACTAGCTCTGCGGCCTGGGCGTAAAAGGGGAGCCGCTTGCGGAAAAGGTCTTCCGGTTTTTCTCCCCGCCCTTCTTTATCCAGAAGCGGCCTCGAGTGGGGATCGATCCTCTTGAGGCATGATTCGAGGGCCGCATGAAGCCAGATCACACATGAATTGCTTCGGAGCGTATTGCGGTTATCAGGGTCGGAAACGGCTCCTCCGCCACACGCATAAACAGTCCTCCTATCCTGTTGGATCTCAGAGAGGGCCGACTTTTCCAAGGAGCGAAAAACCTGTTCTCCTTTGAGACGGAAGATTTCCGGAATGGTTTTTCCTTCCTGCCTTTCGATGACCGCATCGATATCCTTGAATGAATAACCGAGTTTTTTTGCGAGTGTTCGGCCCACTGTAGACTTGCCGCATCCCATAAAGCCGACGAGCGAAATATTGTTACGGCTCGCCGTAGATCTGACGTCCGAAACGAGAGCATGCGCCATGATCGTTCTCTCGGCCTCTTTGCCTGTAAAAAGCTTGTAGGCCGGAAGTGCCTGGTTGAGGAGCCATGCCTCACCGGGGATATAAGTAGATGCCCGCGCTTGTGCAAGTGCCTGCAAGGGGGACCGAGGATAATTTGCATCCAGCAGGATGTGAGAGGGACGCAGCCATTCTTTCCTTATGAGATTGATCGGGGAGAGAAGTGCGGAAACCACGATGTCCACCTCATCCAGAAGCGATGGCAGGTCATCGAGGAGAACGGCCCGGCATTTTAGGTCCTGTGCAGCTCGGAGGGCTTTGCTGTGAGTCCTGTTCGCCAAGGACACACGGGCGCCTTCTTGGACGAGGCCATACGCCGCCGCTCTTCCCGCCCCTCCTGCTCCTAGAACAAGACAACGACGGTCCCGAAGACGGATGCCCAGGCTTTTCAATGAGGCGGTCACTCCGAGATGGTCGGTGTTTAAACCTTTGAGACTCCCCCCCTCCCTGAGGACGGTATTCACAGCACCGATGGCCGCCGCAGAGGGATCTAGCTCGTCCAGGTTCTTTATGATGGCCTGTTTAAGCGGCGCTGTGACATTCATGCCGGATAGACCGATATCCCTGAACAAAGAAAGAGCTTCGGCCGCAATTTCCGTCGAAATCCTTGTATAGACCGCTCTCTCCTTGCTCTCTTGGAAGGCCCGATGGAAAAGAAGGGGGCTTTTGCTGTGCAGAACAGGGTGGCCTGCGACAGCAAAGATGTGTATGCGACTCATGGAATGGCATCCAGGATTTTTTGGAGGCCTTCCCTGTCCAGCTGGCCATCAGCGGTTTCTTTTCCAGGAGCCAATGCGGCATAGGTGAAGGGCGCGCCTAGAAATAGAGAAGCGATCCGTGTGAAAGTTCCCTTTTTTCCCATGCTGAAGGCGATCAAATTTTTTTCTTCCTGGTAAAGGGAGAGGAGGCGGGCGCAGTCACTCGGAGAATGAGCCCGGCAAACGATCTTGGCAATATCTGCTCCCTTCTCGAAACAATGGTCACGGATGTCTATCAATTCGGTCATCTGCGGGGTGTGTGCACCGTTGTGGTAGGAAAGGATCAGCTTCGCATTACGAACTTTGGCAAGATCCGAAATCTTCGAAAAGAGATCCGCCGGAGCATCGAGCTCGATGTCCACATAAGCGGCGCCTGCAGAAAGAGCTGTGCTGAGAAGGGATTCCCTGAGCGACTTGCTTTTGATCCCAGGACGGCATGTGGCGATGATATCCACGGGCAGGGCAAAGAGTTCCCGGATCTCATCCGCGGCAAAATCCGTCTTGTCGATCCTTAATTCCGCAAAAGCGGAGCTTAAAAGCGCATTCCGGCATAGCTTGAAATCACGCTCTGCGATACTAACACAGATCATTGACAGAATCCTCCAATTCATGCAGAGAGATCTTTACGACTTCGGGAAGGCCGATGCCTTTGAGGAATACGAAGTGAAGACCCTCAGCCTCCCTCTTTTTGTCTTTTTTTATGGCCTCCAGTGCTTTCTTCTTGTCGAAAGAGCTGTCTTCGAGGAGCTCCATTTTATGAAGGAGGGAAAGGATCCTCGCGGATTCCTCGGGCCCGAGTTTTTTTTCTTTTTCCGAATACCTGACAGCGAATGTTATCCCCAGGCTTACGGCTTCGCCATGGGATAGATTTGTGACGTTTTCGATGGCATGTCCGAGGGTATGGCCAAAGTTGAGGATGCGACGCTCTCCCGACTCCCTCTCATCGCGGTCCACGACAGAAGCTTTTACAGCGATCGAATCGTGCACAATCCTCCGGAAAAAATCATAGTCATGGGTATCCCCTTTTTCGAAGCGGTCTTCCAAAAAGGAAAAAAGCTCTCTGTCACCGATAAGGGCGTGTTTGAGAACTTCAGCGAACCCGTTGAAAACCTCTCGCTCCGGAAGGGTATCGAGCAACTCCAGATCACAGATCACGAAGCGAGGTTGATTGAAGGTTCCCACGATATTTTTATATCCGCGAAAATTGACCGCGTTTTTCCCCCCGATACTGGCGTCGACCTGGGCAAGAAGGGAGGTGGCAACGAACCCGAAATTTAACCCCCGCATGTAGGTCGAGGCTGCAAATCCGGTAAGGTCGCACACGACACCGCCCCCGATGCCGATGATGAAGCTCGAACGGTCTGCTCCGAAGTCGAGGAGTTTTGTGTAGATCTCTTCGATGGTTTCCAAGCTTTTAGCGTGTTCGCCGCTTTCCAGCTCAATGATGTCAATATCCGGAAAGAGATGGTGGTAATGGTTTTTGACATATGTATCGGTGATGAGGATGCACTTCGTCGTGGGAAGATATCGAGGGAGGTTTTTTAGGCGTTCCCCCACAAGGATCTTGGACATCCCGGTCTGCCCGTGTATTTCAAAAATATCCACTCCTTTTTCTCGCTAGAGGGAAGGGGCGAGGATGTCCTTCATCGCGCTGTACATCTTCTGGATCTTCGGGACCAGTCCTTCGAGTTCAGCGATCGTGAGAAGCTGTTCGTTGTCGCAAAGGGCTTCGTCCGGATCCGGGTGCACTTCAATCATGAGGCCATCGCTCCCTGCGGCTACGGCCGCGAGACACATCCTCTCCACGAGGCTTGCCCGGCCCGTGGCATGGGAGGGGTCGACGATTACCGGAAGGTGTGTGATCTCTTTAGCTGCGGGGATAATGCTCAGATCCAGTGTGTTTCGTGTGTAGGTCTCGAAAGTCCGTATACCTCTCTCGCACAACACGACATTCGGATTCCCCTCAGAGAGAATGTATTCCGCACAGTTGATCCATTCTTCGAGAGTGGCGTTCATCCCCCGCTTCAAAAGAACGGGTTTATCTGTCTTTCCCACTTCCTTCAAGAGAGTGAAATTCTGCATGTTCCGGGAACCGATCTGGAACATGTCCGCGTATTCGCTGACCATGGCGATGTGGCGCGTATCCATGATCTCGGTGACGATGGGCAATCCTGTTTCCTTCCGTGCTTGGGACAATATCTCGAGGCCTTCCGGCCCCAGGCCTTGAAAGGAATAGGGAGATGTTCTGGGCTTGAACGCCCCCCCTCTTAAGATGTGGGCCCCTATTTTTTTTGCGGCACGCGCGATCGTGAGCGTTTGATCAAAACTCTCTACAGTGCAGGGACCGGCGATAAGGGTGAAGCCCTCCCCGATTTTCTGTGCTCCGACTGAAACAACGGTGCGCTGGAACTCCGTATGTTTCAAGGAACTCAGCTTCAATTCATCCATTGTAATCCCCTATTATACTCTGTTCGGACTCATAAGAAAAGGTGTTGCCCTAGGGTACAGTTTGTTGAATGTGGCCGACACGATCAAACATTTTATTATAAAGAATGCCCTTGCAGCAATCAAAAGAAATAAACGCTTGCCCGTTTGACGAGACGGGGAAAAGGTCCTATACTGGAAAACTCAGCTTTTGGTGTGCATTGGGTTTTATCTTGAGGGATATGTGAGCGAATTGGGAGAAAGCGTAAGAGCGCTTGCGATCGTCCTGGTCATTCTTATGGTATGTTGTACATCATCCACCACCCCCGGTGACTCGAACACGAATCCCCCTAACGAGAGCGACTCCGTGTACACGCTTGAGGATCTTGAAGAAGCGAGGTTAAGAGGGGAGTGCTGGACTGCAATAAACGGTAACGTCTACAATATCACGGAATTTGTGGCCCAGCATCCCGGGGGAAATATTATAAGCGATGATTGTGGAATCGATGCCACCGTTCTTTTCGAGACGAGGCCAATGGGCTCCGGAACGCCTCATTCTATAGATGCCAGGACAACTCTCGAAAAGTATTACATCGGAAGGTTCAGGACAAATTGAAAGAATGGGATCCGACCAAGTTTGGCTAGACAAATATTGCGTTTTACTTTACAATTTTTCACGGGCCCATGAATGGAAGAATGGCGCGGTACCCAAGTGGCTAAGGGAGAGGTCTGCAAAACCTCGATTCGTCGGTTCGAATCCGACCCGCGCCTCCAATCGCTTTGATCGAAGGAGGGATTTGATGGATATCGTGTCACGCGTACAAGCAATTTTGCTGAAGCCTAAGGAAGAGTGGATAACTATAAAGCAAGAAAGCGCTTCGATCACAGATCTTTTCACTTCCTATGCCATGATCCTCGCCGCCATCCCGGCTCTCTCTCAATTCATCGGATTCGCGATTATCGGGCAACACATCCCATTCCGAGGCATGGTCCGGTATGGCTTTGGAACAGCTTTCTTTTATGCCATTTTTTCCTATATTGCCACACTCCTGACAGCCTATGTTTTGGGAATAATCATCAATGCCCTAGCCACTTCATTCTCCTCCAAGCAGAACCCGGTGAACGCTATGAAACTCTCAGTCTACAGCATGACAGCGGCATGGGTGGCGGGCGTCCTCTACATCATCCCAGTCCTCAGGATGCTGGCCTGGTTGGGCTTTTTGTACGGGTTGTACATCCTCTATCTCGGATTTGCCGCCGAGCTCATGGAAACCCCAAAGGACAAACTGCTCGCTTACTTTATCGTGAGTCTTGCGGTCGCTCTTGCCGTGACCGTCGTTCTAAACCTGATCCTGGGTGCCATATTTCTTGTTGGAGCCGTCAGCCGCGTCTAACACTGGCGGAGCTCGTCGAGGATTTTCTGAAAGGCATTCCGTGGGTCCGGATCTCTGATGATGGGCCGGCCTATGACGATATAATCCGCGCCTTTGCGCACGGCCTGAGCCGGTGTCAGGATCCGCTTTTGGTCTTGAGCGGCTGCCCAGGCTGGCCGGATCCCCGGAGCGACAACTAAAAATCCCTGTCCGCACTCTCCTTTGACAAGCTCGATTTCCTTTGGGGAACAGACCACTCCATCAAGGCCTGCTTCCTGGGCCAATGCGGCAAGCCTCAGGACTTGGCCCTCGGTCTCCGCCACTACCCCGATAGAACGGAGGTGTTCTGACTTAAGACTGGTCAAAACGGTGACGCCGACGAGCAGCGGACGTTCTGTTCCGAGTCTGGAAGCTTCTGTGGCAGCCGCCTCTGCCGCTCTCTCCATCATTTCTTTCCCCCCGGATGCGTGCAGGGTCATCATGTACACGGCGTGTCTAACGCCCATGCTCACTGCCCCCGCAACCGTGTTGGGGATGTCGTGAAGCTTGAGGTCGAGAAAGACTTTTTTGTTTTGACGCTGCAACTTTTCAAAAAGCGAGGGGCCTTTTGCGGTGAACAGCTTGAGTCCTACTTTAAAGACTTCTGAATCGGGGAGCTTCTCGGTAAGCCGCAGGGCTTCTTTGTCCGTGTCCACATCTAGGGCCACGATGATCTTTTTAGCATATTTTTTTTGATTGTCCATTGTTTCCCCACATCACCTTTTTTTCAATAGCGGCGCAAGATTCATATGCCTGCAGAGGGAGCGACGACTTGGGCCGTTATTCCTCGTGTCCGTCAAGAAATGGCTCTTCACGGCTTATGCTTCATTTTTTACATCCAAAGTTCCGACGATGTCCTCGATGCGCGATATCCTGTTTGTCCGACAGTATTCCTCCAACTCCCGGACGATCCTGATACAGCTTTCCGGGTCGATAAAGTTCGATGTGCCCACTTCGACGGCTTGGGCTCCACAAAGCATGTACTCGAGGGCGTCAGCACCAGTCATGATGCCCCCTATGCCAATGACAGGGATGTGAATACGACTGGCCACTTGGAAGACCATCCTCAGGGCAATGGGTTTGATGGCAGGACCGCTGAGACCGCCGAATATGTTAGTCAGCTTCGGTCGCTTCCTGTCCAGATCCACGGCCAGGGCCAAGAATGTGTTGACGAGAGATACGGCATCAGAGCCGGCTTCCTGTGCGCTGACCGCAATCTCCCCGATATCCGATACGTTGGGAGAGAGTTTCGTGATGAGAGGACGGGCGCTCACAGATTTGACTCTTTTGACGACCGAATAAGTCGAGTCGGGATTTATCGCCGGGCACAGACCGCCCTTTTCCACATTCGGACATGAGATGTTCAGCTCGTAAGCGGCGATGCCCTCGTACGCGTTCAAGAATTCCACAACTGCGGCGTACTCCTCCTCATTCTCGCCGCAGACGTTGATGATAAGTGCGGTCTGGTAAGTGCGGAGTTCGGGAAGGATCTCTGTGCAAAAGCGTTTAACCCCGATGCCTTGCAGGCCTATGGCGTTGATGAGACCGCTTGCCGTCTCCACCAGACGGGGAGGGGGATTTCCTTCCCGGGGGAAGTAGTAGAGGCCTTTGACTACGAATCCGCCTAGTTCGTTGAGGTCTATGAACGGTTTGAATTCCTTTCCGTAGCCGAAGGTCCCGCTGGCAGCCAACACAGGATTTTTGAGCCTTATACTTCCAATATTGACGGAAAGGTCAGCCATCGTTCTCCCGCTCCCAGATGATATTCTCTGACCTGATGACAGGACCCTCCTCGCAGATCTTGTGCCAACCCGTCTCTTGGTCTTTTCTGATCTTTTTGACACATCCCCAACAGGCTCCGAACCCGCAACCCATTACGGATTCGAGAGAGAGTTCGGCCGGAATATTCAAGGCTGCGCCTATCTCTGAGACCTTCTTGAGCATCGGATCAGGACCGCAGGCATAGATCTGGGTTAAGGATACGCCGTTTTTGAGCTCCTCTTCGAAAACGTCCGTGATCATTCCCTTGGCGCCGAAGGACCCATCTTCTGTGGAAAGAAACAGTGACATACCGCTTTTTTCGAAGCTTTCTCTGACCGGAAGGTCCTGCAACGATTTTCCCCCATAGAAGACCATGGCTTTTGCACCGTGTGTCCTGAGTTTTTGGGAGAGAAAATAGAGCGGAGCGATGCCCCGACCTCCCCCAACGAGCGCATGGTTCTTGTTTTGGTTTTCTTGATTTATCGTAAAGCCTGTGCCCAAGGGGCCGATGATGTCGATGGCCTCTCCTTCCTGTTTTTCACTGAGTAGCCGTGTTCCAAGTCCCACTCTCTGGAAGAATATTTGAATGTTCTGTCCTTCGGCAGAGAAGATGCTGAACGGCCGCCTCAGAAGAGGATGGGTGTTAGGACTGACACGCACCATGAGGAACTGGCCTGGCTCGGCACACTGGGCGATCGTGGGTGATTCCAGAGCGAAGAGGAAATATTCGCCCCAACTTTGCTTTCTTGCAATCCTTGCGAGGGAATCCTTTTTCATGGGCAGAGCCGGAATTTCGATAAAGAAAATATCAGATTATATTTTCGATGGCAACAAAAACTTTGACAACTCCAGATCAATTTTGAATAATTCAAATGACAGACGGAGGCAACCAGATGAAAGTATCGGAACGAGGTCATAATATTCAGGAATCACCCATAAGGAAATTGAAACCCTATGCAGACGGTGCGATCGAACGGGGAGTTCACGTGTATTTTATAAACATCGGACAACCCGATATCACAACTCCAGAGCCCATTTGGGACGCCATTAAAAATTATGGTGAAGATGTTCTCAGCTATGGGCCTGCTCAGGGTTTTCTAGAGTTGAGACAGGCCATAGCGGATTATTTTGTCGATTATGATATCCCTTTGACTCCAGAGAACGTGATCATTACAGTCGGAGGATCTGAAGCCATCCATTTTTCTTTCAGTGTGGTGGCAGATCCCGGAGAGGAAATCATCATTCCCGAGCCCTTCTACACGAACTACAATGGATACGCCGCCTGTGCCAATGTGGAGATCGTGCCCTTGACCTTAAACGTTGAGGACGGTTTCCGCCTTCCATCCACACGAGAGATAGAGGCCAAGATATCCCCGAGAACACGGGCGATCCTGCTGTGCTCGCCTAACAATCCGACAGGAACCGTTTACACCGAAGAGGAGCTGGATCGCGCGGTCGAGCTCGCTATGAAGCACGATCTGTTCCTGATCGGAGACGAGGTCTATAAAGAATTCGTCTACGATGGAGCGAAGCACAAGAGCTTGCTGGAGTACGCGGATATCGAAGACAGGGTGATCGTGGTCGACAGCATCTCCAAGCGTTTCAGCTGTTGTGGGGCCCGTGTGGGGGCCGTTATCACGCGAAACGCGGATGTGTATCAGGCGGTACTCAAGTTTGCACAAGCCAGGTTATGCCCGCCCTCCATCGAACAGAAAGGAGCGCTGGCGGCCTATAGGATGGAACGTGACTATTTTGATGCCACCCGGAAGGAATACCAGAAGAGACGCGACGTGCTTTACGAGGGTTTGAAGGATATTCCTGGCATCGTCATGCACAAGCCTCAGGGCGCTTTTTACATCATCGTCAGGCTGCCCATCGAGGATTCCGAGCATTTTGTGCGATGGATGTTAACGGATTTCGAGCTCGATAACGAAACGGTCATGGTGGCCCCAGCACAAGGATTTTATTCCACGCCGGGGCGGGGAAAGGATGAGGTGCGCATTGCCTATGTGCTCAAGGAGCCGGACCTCAAAAGAGCCATAAAAGTGTTTAGAGCCGGCCTGGATAAATACCAAACTCTTTTTTCTTGAAGCGACAAATGTGATTTAGCGGACTGTGTGAGTCTGAAGATACGGATGAGTATTCGATGCGCATAAAAGACCTGATCTTTCAGATCGGCATTATCCTGTGTTTGAGTTTTGTGATCGGTGTAACTTCGAATCTGGCTCTGATCGAAGAATACCGTAAGGGGGATTTCAGTCAAAGTTTTCTCTCTCAGGAAGAATTTCCTGCGATCCAATTCATCGGAATCTTTGAAGCGGAAGAGCTTTTTATCGGTGGAAATGCTGTTTTTCTGGACAGCAGGGCGGAAGAGAAGTATAGCGAGGGACACATACAAGGCGCTGTCAACATCCCGTTCGAAGATGGGGAACACATCGTCGACGATCGACTCGCTTTCCCGCACGTTACTACGCTGGTCGTGTACTGCGACGGGAATGAATGCCAGTCGAGTGTGCTGCTCGCTAAGGTCCTGGCGAAATTCGGGTTCGATGACATCCGCATATTTTTCGGCGGTTGGGCCGAATGGCTTGCGGCCGGTCTTCCCATGAGTGAGGGAAATGATCCGTAAACCCTATATTCTATGGATCATCCGACTCGCCGTTGGAGGGATCTTTATCTGGGCAGGCCTATTAAAAGTGGCGGACCCGTTGGAATTCGCTCAGGATATCGCCAATTACCGCATCTTATCCCGTGACCTCTCCTTTCTCATCGCCCTTGTCCTCCCTTGGCTGGAGATCTTATGCGGTGTGCTCGTGATCATAGGGATATTCCGCACGGCCAGTGCGCTTCTCCTTTCAGGTCTCTTGAGCCTGTTTCTGCTACTGATAACGGTTACTCTTATTAGGGGGCTCGATGTCAACTGTGGATGTTTTGGCTCCATCGGAAGGCATGTGGACTTTTGGCTGCTCGTCACAGACATTGTGCTCCTTTTCCTGACACTGAACATATTTGCAGATTCCCTCGGACGTCGGAAAACAGTGTCTTAGTATCTTGTGCCGATTCTCGGGGATTCCCTGTATCATTTTTATCGGGATTATTGCTCATTTGTGAATAAACGAAGCGAAAAGCGAAAAGAACCTTGAATTTTGGCTGGGTTAAATGTATATTTCTTGTTTCGCCACTCAAAGAATTTTCTGAGTCGAGAATAATCTTAAGGAGTCAGATATGAATGATAAAAAATATGTCTATTCTTTTTCGCCCGGATCCGTCGAGGGGAACCGGGATATGAGAGATACCCTCGGAGGGAAAGGCGCAAACCTCGCTGAAATGGCCGGGATCGGCATCCCGGTCCCTCCGGGATTCACGGTGTCCACGGATGTTTGCAACCTCTTTATCCAAGAGGGCAACAAAATTCCCGTGGGTGTCGAAAAGGAGATCCTGGAGCATCTGGATAAGCTGGGCGAAACGGCCGGGCAGAGATTGGGTGACGAGAAAGATCCTCTCCTTGTTTCCGTGCGCTCGGGAGCCAAGTTCTCGATGCCGGGAATGATGGATACCATCTTGAACCTGGGACTCAATGACGAGACTCTCGAAGGACTGGCACGCAAGAGCGGGGATAGACGTTTTGCCCTGGATTGTTACCGTCGTCTCATCCAGATGTTCGGAGATGTTGTTCTTGAAATATCCAAGAAGAGCTTTGAAGATATCCTTAGGGAAGTCAAAAGTCGAAACAATGTCGCAAACGACTTCGAACTGTCCGAGAAAAATCTGGAAGCTGTCATAGGCGGGTATAAAGCTTTGGTCAAAGATCAAAAAGGGATGGATTTTCCTCAAGATGTCATAGAGCAGCTTTTTATGGCTATATCGGCTGTGTTCAGATCTTGGAACAATCCGCGGGCTATCACATACCGCCGGTTGAATCATATCCCCCATGACCTGGGGACCGCCGTCAATGTCCAGATGATGGTTTTTGGCAATTTCGGAGAGGATTCGGCCACTGGTGTAGGCTTCACACGGAATCCGGCCACGGGAGACAAAGAACTCTATGGAGAATTTCTTTACAACGCACAGGGAGAGGATGTTGTGGCAGGGATAAGAACGCCCTCTCCTATCAAGGACCTCAAGGCAAAGATGCCCGAGGCCTATGAAGAGTTAAAGGAGATCACCACACGTTTAGAGAAACATTACCAGGACGTCCAGGATTTTGAATTCACTATTCAGGAAAAAAAGCTCTACATGCTGCAAACACGAAACGGAAAAAGAACAGGCTGGGCTGCGGTAAGGATCGCCGTGGATATGGTCGATGAGGGATTGATCAGCGAAGAAAAAGCACTATTTCTCGTCGAGCCTGGAGCCCTGGACCAGCTCCTCCATCCCGTTTTTGACAGTGCGGAAAAAGCCAAGCACCAGACACTGGCCTCTGGACTCGCAGCATCTCCGGGAGCGGCTACCGGCCAGGTGGTTTTTACAGCGGATGAGGCGGTTTCGTGGAAAGAGGCGGGCAAACGCGTTGTGTTGGTGAGAGATGAAACATCCCCCGATGATATCCATGGAATGAGTGCATCTCAAGGGATTTTGACGGCGACCGGAGGTATGACATCCCACGCAGCCATTGTGGGGCGACAGATGGGGAAACCTTCTGTCGTTGGATGCGGTGCCATTGTGCCCAACGAGGAAGACAGATCTTTTCGGGTGGGTGACATGAAAGTCGAAGAGGGCGATTGGATTTCCATAGATGGCAGCACCGGTGAAGTGCTCCACGGGGAGATCCCAACGAAACCATCGGAAGTCCTGCAGGTGATCCGCGGAGAACTGGCGCCAGAGAATTCTGTAACGTTCCAGTACTTTGATAAACTCCTCTCCTGGGCCGATGATGTGCGAAAACTGCGAGTTCGGGCGAATGCCGACACTCCCAAGGATGCAAAGACAGCCTTTGCTTTTGGTGCGGAGGGAATCGGCCTTGCCCGTACAGAACATATGTTCTTCGAAAGGGAGAGGCTTCCCTACATCAAACAAATGATCATGGCAGAGACCGAAGAGGAACGAAGGGAAAATCTCAAGCATATTCTCCCCTTCCAGAAGAAGGATTTTTATGAGCTCTTCAAAGAGCTCAAGGGTTATCCTGTGACCATTCGCACTCTGGATCCCCCCCTCCATGAGTTTTTGCCCAAAAAAGAAGAGTTGATGGTCGAGCTCGTAGAGCTCAAAGCATCCGGGTCAAAGGATGCTGACCGGATCCGAGAGCTTGAAAAAGTCCTGGAAAGGGTCAAGGCTCTCGCCGAATTCAACCCTATGCTCGGGCACAGAGGGTGTCGGTTGGGAATAACTTTTCCCGAGATCATCGAGATGCAGGCCCAGGCGATCTTCGAGGCTGCCTGCGAATTGGCGAGCGAAGGCGGGAAAGTTTTCCCCGAGATCATGATCCCGCTCATCGGGTCGGTAGAGGAGTTAGCCAACCAGAAAGAGATCATCGTCAGGATCGCTGAGGAAACGATAAATAAATACAACGCCGATCTAGAATACACGGTGGGAACCATGATCGAGATTCCCAGAGCTGCCATCACGGCCGATGAGGTCGCCGAGGAGGCGGATTTTTTCTCCTTCGGAACCAACGATTTGACCCAGACGACATTCGGCATATCCCGCGATGATGGGGCAGGTTTTATCAATCATTACCTTGCTCACGGATTCTGGAAAGACGATCCTTTCGCCAGTGTGGATATCAGCGGAGTCGGCGAATTGATGCGGTGGGCTGTCGAAAAAGGTCGGAAGACCAAACCCACGCTCAAGGTAGGCATCTGTGGCGTTCATGGGGGAGACCCGCGGTCGATCAACTTCTGTCACACGATCGGACTGGATTATGTGAGCTGTTCGGCCTATCAGATCCCTATCGCCCGTCTTGCTGCCGCGCAGGCTAAGCTATCTGAGGATTCTGAAGAATAATTCGATTCCAGGGCGATTTCGGCATGTTCATCCGCTGTATTTTCAGTGGCTCTCAGCGCCTCCCGGCTGATTTGTACAGAATGTTTTTTATGATGTAGGCAGCCATAGCCGGATTGGCATCCAGCCGTCGTTTGCAGTAAGCGGAGGCGTATTTCCATTTTTCGGCAAAGGGGACATAGAGTCGGACGCAAATGCCCTCTCGGATGAGTTCGTCCTGAAAGTCTGCCATAGGGACTCCCATGAGCATCTGCACCTCATACTGGTCTTTTTTCATATTCAGTCGTTCGGCGATGTTTATGGCCTCATGAATGACGCTTTTATCGTGCGTGGCGATCTCTGGATAATGTCCCTCCTGGAATAAAGTTTTCAGCTGTTCGAGAAGTTTTGCTTTCATATCAGGCTTGTTCGTAAGAGCGATTTCCTTCGGTTCAATGTAGATGCCGATGCAGATGCGGATGCGGGCGTTCAGACCGGATATGGACTTTATATCCTCGTCTGTCCGGAAGAGCCGTGATTGTAGGACCGTTCCGAAGGTCGAATGCCGAGGTTTGAGAGCCCGGAAAATATCCAGAGTCAGATCGGTCAGTGTGTGATCTTCCATGTCCAGTGTGATCTTTATATCGTGGGCCTCTGCCTTTTCGACGATTCCCTCTATGATGTCCTGACAGTGCCGTGTTCCTCGATGGCTGCCCAGTTGAGTTGGCTTTAAGGAAAGGGTCGCAAACTCCTGCTTACCCAACCGTTCGATGAGTTTTTCGTAAACACCGACGGTGTACTGGACTTCCTCATCTTCTTCGATCTCTTCTCCGAGAAGGTCTATGGTGGAACAGACCCGTCGGTCTTGCCAAAACTTGCGTGCGGTATCGATGGCGGCTTGTATGCTATCCCCGGCGACATAGGGGCCGGCAAATATCTTGACGAGGGGAGTCGGGGCGAGGTCTATAAGGCGTCTTTTTAAACCCATATCTCTCTCCTTTCCGCTGGCCTATTCAAAAAAATATCGAAATATTATTCAATATAAGAAATATCGATTCTGTTTATTATGCTACTAGACAAGCACATGGCTATTCCCGTTTTCAACGTTTTTTTATAATTATCGACATTTTTTCCCTTTGCACACCGAGCACACCTACTTGCTGGGCTCACACCAAAGCCATCGTTGGCGCCCGGATTGGGTTGGTTCGATCCGTGTTGACTCACTATCGACCCGGCCTAACCAACCAAACTTCGGGGGCTACTGCCTCGCCTTAGCAGCGACCGCAACGTTTGAATAGTCCAGACTCAAACAGGCTTCATTGATATCCAACCGCTTGCGGAAGAATGTTAAGGCATAAAGCTAATTCATTTTGGGATAAACTTCAAGAGGCGATGATTTATTTTTTTTAGGCTCTGCGGACGTGTTCCTTGCATTCGAGGGCTCGATCTCTCGAGGAAAGAGTTTACCGATTCTCGTTTTTTTGATATGTAATACGCGTATGGGAAAAATCAGAAGAATTTTCAAGGCTGTTCGCAGACGGCGATCTCCCCTGAAATTTGTGTACTGCGATGCCTACTGGATGGTCGATATCGGAAACCATGTGTTCCCGCTCGTGAAGTACCGCCGTATCTATGAGAAGCTTCTCTCTATGGGTATCAGGAGAGAAAACTTCCTTGAGCCCCCAATTGCACAGAACGATGACATTTTGAGAGTGCACTCACCAAAATACCTGAAAAAACTGGAGACGGGAAGATTATCTCACGCAGAAATGGCGGCGCTGGAGCTTCCATACTCTCCGGACCTTCTCCAGTTTGCAAAACTTCATGTGGGCGGGACGGTCATTGCCGCTGAAAATGCAATGGAAAAAGGAATCACCGCACACCTCGGCGGAGGATTTCACCATGCTTTTTCCGATCACGGGGAGGGATTTTGTGTTTTGAATGACGTGGCTGTAGCCATAGAAAAACTGAAGCAAACGGGCGTAATCCAGAAGGCCCTGGTTGTTGATTGCGATGTGCATCAGGGAAACGGAACAGCAGAAATTTTCTCGAATAAAGACTACGTATTTACGTTCTCGATTCATCAGATGGATATTTATCCGGCCCACAAACCCGAGAGCTCTCTGGATGTAGGCTTATGGACAGGAGATGGGGACGAAGAATACCTGGGAGCCCTCAGGCCGCATTTTCCCCATCTATTTGAAGAATTCCAGCCTGATGTCGTTTTTTATCTGGCCGGAGCCGACCCCTACGAGAAAGACCAGTTGGGAGGATTGCAGCTAACTCTGGAAGGGCTCAGGGAGAGAGATGCGGTCGTGATAGGTTCAGCACGCAGGATGAAAATCCCCCTCGTCATCTTGCTCGCAGGAGGATATGCCATCGATATCGAAGACACTGTAGCCATTCATCTCAACACCATCCAAGTTGCCCAGGATTTGCGTTGGAAGCAGCTGTGATCCGTCGGACCGACGAATATTTTTTTGCTTACGATTTGGTGCTCTGGCGAACCCAGTCTAGATAATCCTTGGATCCTGCAAAAATGGGGAGGGCGATGATCTCTGGGACCTCGTAAGAATGGAGGGTCTTTATTTTCTCTTCGAGTTCTCTGAATAGGCTGGTTCTTGTCTTGATGAAAAGAATGAACTCCCGGTCATCGGTTATGCGTTCTTCCCACCAATAGTATGACCGGATGGCGGATGACACATTGACACAGGCGGCAAGCTGTTCTTCGACGATCTT
>JASFEP010000026.1:0-21052 GCA_050124775.1 Candidatus Aminicenantota bacterium | reverse complement strand
ATGGGGTCCGAAGAGGCGGCCTTAAATGCCTGGTAACTCACAGTCAAGAGGGCAACCCCTAAAGCGGCGAGAGCCGAAGCCAAGAAAATGAACGCGTTGATGGACGCGTGATAGGCATAGTTCTCCAACCATTTATTCATGAAATAATAAGCCAGAGGCCATGCCAGAAGGTTGGATATCGCAACAAGCAAGACATATTCCCTCGAAAGAAGCAGGATAATGTTCGATACGGATGCGCCCAGGACTTTCCGGATGCCGATCTCTTTGGTGCGCTGCTCAGCCATAAATGACGCCAGTCCAAGAAGTCCCAGACAGGCAATAAAAATGGCTAGCGCTGTGAAGGCATTGAAAAGTTTTCCCATTCGTTGCTCGGCGCGGTAAGTCCGATCATAATACTCGTCCAGAAACTGGTATTCAAAGGGAAATACAGTCGCGATATCTCTCCAAGTTTTCTCCAGATATTTAACGCTTTGAGAAACGTCCTCACCTCTGATGCTGACGAACATATAACTGTAAGGTTGTGGCTTGAGCAGCCGGATCACCAACGGTTCCACACGTGTGTTCAGCGATTTAAAATGAAAATTTTTGACGACTCCGATAACCGACCCTTCGATCTCCCAAAGTGTGAAAGGTTTGCCGACTGCACTATCCCCCCCCAAAAGCCTGGCCGCTTCTTCATTGAGAATAAAAGCATTCTTTTCGTCCGTTGTGAATTCCCGGGAGAAATTTCTCCCTTCTACGATCTCCATTTTCATGGTTTCTATGAAGTCATAATCTACCGCTGTGTTATGCATAAGGATGGATTCATCCGGGTCCTTTCCTGGCCAGTTGACCGATGATGTGGAATTCACGATATATGCGGGAAGCTGGCTGGACCAGCCTATTCCTAGAATATCAGGATTGGTCAACGCTTCAAGCTTGAACGGTTCGTAGTACCGTACAGCGTTCATGCCGATGCGCATATAGATCACATGTTCCTTTTCATAACCCAATTTCTTATTCCTGATGTATTCCAACTGGCTGTGGATGATAGATGTAGCGATTATGAGAAAAATGGAAAGTGAGAACTGGACGATAACCAAAACGCGTCGGAAAGTCGAGCTTTTTGGGCCGGATTTCACCGCCCCCTTGAGCACTGTCACAGGTTGGAATGAAGAGAGATAGAGCACTGGATAACTTCCTGATAACAAACCCGTCAGGAGGGCAACTCCGATAAGAGCGGCAAGCAGGTCGAGGCTTTCTCCTGTGAACAGAGAAAGGTGTTTTCCGGAAAGATTGTTGAACGCAGGAAGCAGGAGCAAGACGATCCCCAGGGCAAACAGGAAAGCGATAAAGGCAAAGAGCATGGACTCTCCCAGGAATTGCTTGACGATATCCCTCTTCTGAGCGCCCGTGACTTTGCGCATGCCAACCTCTTTGGCCCGATTGCCGGAACGGGCAGTCGTCAAGTTCATGAAGTTGATACAGGCGATCAAAAGCACGAAGAGGGCGACAAGGGAAAAGATATAGACGTATTTGATATCCCCATGACCGGAAACATCAGCGGTAAAGTCAGAATACAGGTGGATCCTCTCCAATGGCTGGAGGTGGAGCGTCGTTCGTGTTTGAGGATGGTGCTTCTTGAGAAATCCGGTGATTTTATCCTGTGTAGAATCGAATTCCGCACTTTGTGCCAGTTCGACATAGGTGAAGTATGAATTGTTCCCCCATCTGTCCAGAGGATCACCCGCCATTTTCATGATCTCGAAGGGAATTATACAATTGAACTGGAGATGGGAATTGCGAGGAATATCCTCCATAACTCCGGTAACAGTCAGGTCATACATGTTCCCTATCTTGAGAACTTTGTTCAAAGGATCCTGATCTCCGAAATACTTTGTGGCCATACTCTCCGAGAGAATTATGGAATTTATTTTATTCAATGCTGTATCAGGATCGCCTTTGACAAGTTGAAAGCTGAACATACCGAACACAGAAGGATCTGCCAAGATGATGTCATTTTCATAGAATGTCCGTTCCTCGTAACGGATGAGAAGACGGGGGCTGCGAGTGATCCGCACCGAATTGACGACCTCGGGAATCTCGTCTTTGAGTGCAGGGGCCAGGGGTGCCGGGGTCACAGCCACCGGGAATAATTCTCCTCCGGCATAGTATTGCTGTTCGACGACACGGTAGAGGCGGTCCGCTCGCTCGTGAAAGGCGTCGAAGCTCAATTCATCCCGGACCCAGAGGATGATCAGGATACAGCAGGCGATGCCGATCGCCAAACCCGCAATGTTGATAAAGGCGTAGCCCTTGAATTTCCTCATATTCCTTAGTGCTGTTTTAATGTAATTTCGAAACATGTTTTTCCTCTCGTTTTTCAGGGTCAATCAAAAAGGCAATTCTCATCTTTTTTTTCACCTTTTTAGCGAGTCATTTCCGAACTGTCGGTTTCCACTAGTGAATAAGGACCCTTCTTCGAATCGATCCTTGAAAAAAGGGGACAGGCTACTTTTTATAGGGGTAATTAAAAAACCAGCCTGTCCCCATTTATTAATGGCGCCAGCTGGTGAGGTCTGCACCGGGGGGTGCGGCTTTTTTGATCCGCTCCAAGATCTTCGGCACATACATCTGGTTATATCTCAGGCGCGAGAGGGCGTTGGGGCGTGTGTGGTCACCGTTCCAGCAGTGCTCGGCCCTGTCTCCATAATCGATCTCACCATCATAGTAAGGATCTTTTGTGCTCTCCAGGAATTCTTCGATCAGGTAAACGGCATTGTTCAGGTAGTAGTTGTCCATGTCCCCGCAGTAAATGTGCATTTTCCCTTTGAGCTTCGGTCCCAGTGTTTTCCAATCCCGCTGGAGGATATAGCTCAGGTCATAATTCTCCCGCCAGTACTCGGCCACTTCCCTGTCGATCTCACCGGTCATTTTGTCCCAAATGGGTTTGGGATACCCATCCTCCCCCACAGGGCCGTAAACAGCCTGCCAGATATCCCACTGATCGCCGGACCGGGAATTGGTGCCGAGAACGAGCTCTCGAATGTTCGTCTCCTCGAGGGTGCAGCTGATATGACCCAAGTAGTTACGCCTCCCGGGTCTCGGTGTTTTTTTGAACGGGCTTTTCAGGAAATAGGCGTTTTCATCCTCATAGATATTCACGACCGTGTAGGCCCTGAAATCGATGGGGTCGGGACAAGCGGCAAAACATCCATTGTACTCGTCTGGATAGAGGACCTGTACCGCAAGCGCCTCCCATCCGCCCGTGGAGCCTCCGTACAGAAACCGGGCCCAGCCTTCGCCGATGCCCCTGAACTTCTCCTCGATATAGGGGATCAGCTCATAAGTGATGGCATCTCCATAAGGGCCCAGGTTCGCGGAATTCACAGCATAGGAATCGTCGTAGTAAGGATTGGCATGCTGGACCTCGATGATGAGCAGGCGCGGCGTATCTGGTGCGATCCAGTATTTGTAGAACTCGTACGCATATTCCTGCTGGGTCTTGTTGTATCCATGCCAATCGAATCGGGAGCTGTAATCCGGCTCGAGGTTTGGGTCGGGAGGTTCTTCCCTGAATCCCCCGAATGTATGGGGATAATGGCCGTGGAACACGCAAAGCGGGTACCGGGCTTCTGGGTGCTCCTCGAATCCCTCTGGTAAAAGCACATGAGCACCCAGATGCATGGGCCGGCCCCAGAATTCAGTGAGGAGCTTACTCTGGATCTTCACATGCTTGATGTATTTTGTTTCAGGAGGATCGGGAATGGGGGGGATTTTCTGGTCCAGATTCACTGTGATCATCTGGTCCTTCGATGGATCCACAAACACTTTCTGTGGTGTGCTGTAAAGGTTGCCGGGAGCACGGTTCCAGTGCTGGCCTTCACCCCTATCCATAGGGAGCTTGACCACATGACCATCGGCACGGTGGAAGGTCTCATAGATATGGAGAAGCCCCTGCACGCGATACTCCCCTGCGGGAATGTTCGCCAGGCTGTTTATCGGATATCCCAACACGTCCGCATCAAAGACAGCGTTTTCTCCCGGGTTCAATCCATCCACATCGATCCCGAAAATCAGCTGCGTGTCGGGTCCATCGTTGATCTGAAAACGGGGCTCTCGGTTCTCATCAATGGAGAACATCAAAAGCATCCGCCCATCCAGGGGCTCCGCGCTGTGTTCTTCCGGAAAAGAGACCCCAAAACGAAGCTTCGAGACCTGGCCTTCTTGGGCTGTCTGACAGGACGAAACACAAAAAATTAAGGCTAAAACACCGACATAAAGAATCGTTTTTTTTAACGAGTGGGACATGTTGCCTCCTTTTAACCGCCCTCAATCCGATATCTTGTAGGATTCGGCAAACGAATGGCCTTCGCCTACTTTTGAAAACTTAAAGAGCGAATCGCACACCAAGTAAGGTGAAATTATCAATCCAGGGGCCAGAACTGATTGTCATACCAGATCTGTTCCTTGATATCATTGTCCAGCTTGGCCAGCATCATCATGTGGGTTTTTTCCCACCGGACAAGCCATCTGTAGAGTTTTTGCTCCTCCTCTGAATCTGCCTCTTCAGCTTGTTTGGAGTAGAAATTGACCGCGTTCTTTTCGAACTCGAGAGCGGCAGAGATAACTGCTGCCTCATAACCCGCTCCGTGCACCTCTTTGACAAGGTCTTCGGACATGATCGAAGCCGTTACTGTCGCATCATCATGTTCGAGGTCAGAGGCATCCGGTTTTTCACCTTTGAGAATGCGGGAATACTGTTTGGTCAAAATATCGATGTGGTTCTCCTCTTCTCTCACAAGCATCTTGAAAAGCTCTTTGACACCTTCGATCTTCGAAGTTTCTGCCACAGATTCGTAAAGGGCCTTGCCTTTGTACTCAAGAAGGATAGCCCCTTTGACGATATCGAGTTTTTTATCTGCCATTTTTTTCTCCTGTTCCATCAAAAACCTATTATAATCATTTTTTTCCAAAAAGGGGACAGGCTAGTTTTTTAACTACCCCTATAAAAAGTAGCCTGTCCCCATTTTTTATTTATCGTTATCGAGTTCTGTTATGTCGGCGATGGCTTGCAGCATTTTTTGGTATAACTTCAGACGCCAATCGGGCGTTTTCGAAACAGGATTTTCTTTAAAGAGGGGGTAATTCTGACGCATCCTGTCCGCTGCTGTAAGGTCGACCGTAGCCAGGATGACCTCTTCTTTTGTCTCGCTCGAAGGTCCTGCATAAAACTTCACCTCGTGGGCCACCTCTCCCGGCCCGATAACAAAACTTGTTCCCGGATAATCCTCCGTCCTGTCCATTCCCACAAGGTTCGAAGAGGCCACGAACATCATATTCTCGATCGACCGGGCCTGCATCTGATTGATGTAATAAGACTTCCAACCCTTGAAGGTACCGAGAGCGGTGATGTGCACATAAAGGCGGGCCCCCAAAGCGGCGTAATACCGCGGAAGCTCAGGAAACATGTACGTGTCGTAACAGATGCCGACTCCCACCAATCCCCACGGAGTGTCGAAGGCAAAAGGTCTCTCTCCCTTTGTGCACCATCTCATCTCGTTCCCGAAAGGCATGAGTTTGGCATAAGACCCGATCACCCCTTCAGGCCCGATTACAGCTGCCGAATTGTAAAATACATCCGGATCTTCACTCGACTTCTCGGGCATTCCCACGATGACATACACCTCTAACTCGCGTGTCCATTTGGCAATGGCATTTGTCGATGGGCCCGGAATCGTCTCAGCATTCTCTTTGTGCATCTTAACTCCAGGGCCATTCTCATAGCCGGTAAGCGCCAACTCGGGAAAAAGGATGATGTCCGCCCCTCGTTTTGCAGCGGCCCTGACGTATCCTATGATCCGCTCCAAATTTTTCCCCTTGTTCCCCCACTCCGTATTGAAATTCACACAGGCGATCGTCACCACATCCGAAGGCGCGGCGCACATCCCAGAAAAGGGACACACCCATAAAATAAGAATAACGCTCAAAAATCCGCCCGCAAGGCCTCGCGCCTTTCTTCGTTTTTGTATCTTCACAAGATTCCCTCCCCTATTTTCTGATGCAAGCCCCTCCAATTCATCCCATCCCTCTCATTGGGGATGGGTAATAAACCGTTCGAAAAACTCATAGATCCGGTTGAGCCGGTCCATCCGTCTCTTAGGATTGCCGGACCGCGACAGTTCGTGTCCTTCGCCCGGGTAGCGTACGTATTCGACGGGCCGGCCGAGGATTTTCAGGCTTTTGTACAAATATTCTGACTGGATAAGCCCTGTACGGTAGTCCTCATCGGAATGGATGATGAGCAGAGGTGTTTTGATATTTGCGACAAAGGTCTGCGGAGAATTGGCGTCCAGAAACTTGCGGGCTTCCTCTTCCCACGGATATCCGCCGTAATGGTTGGGCACAAGACGCCACGCACGCCCTTCGCCGAAAAACACAGAAAGCTCATAGACGCCTCTCTGGGCGACCGCAGCCTTGAACCGGTGATCCTGAGAGACGATCCAGGCCGTCATGTAGCCGGCATAGCTCCCACCGGTTACGACCTGCCGGTTAGAGTCCACCCAGTCCAGTTTTGCCGCCTCATCACAGACTGCAAGAATATCAGAGGCCGGTCCAACACCCCAATTGCGGTAGTTCGCCTTCTTAAAATCGAAACCGTATCCCCCGCTGCCCCGTGGATTGCAGTACACGATCCCATAACCCCTGCCCGCAAAGAGCTGGAACTCATGCCACATCGTGAACTCCCCCGGTCCCCACATGGCCGAAGGCCCTCCATGGATGGCGAGCATAAGGGGATACTTTTTCCCCGGATGGCGATCCGCCGGCTCCATAATCCAATACTGTACTTTGAATCCATCGGGACGCACGATCCATCTTTCTTCGGGAAAAACGATCCTCTTATCCGCGATCCATTCCGCGTTGAAAAACGTCAGTTGCCGGGAGCCCTTGCCATTTTTATCAGCCAGGTAGAGCTCCATAGGATTCATCACCTCCGTGAGGGCATAGACCAGTTTGTCGCCTTCGCAATCAAAATCACTGACTCCCAGCGGGCCTCCGATCAATTTTTCGAAAGGCCCGCCGTCGCTTGGGATCCGAAAGAGTGGAAAAGCGCCCTGATCGGGAGAAACAAAATAGATGAATTTCCCGTCAGTGGACCACGCATATCTTCCGATGCTCCTGTCAAAATCGAAGGTCAAGGGCCGGGGTTCACCTCCGTCCACTCCAACCGTCGCCAGTTGACGAAGACTGTGGCCCGGCTCTCTCCTGTCCTGAGTCATAAAAAGGATCGTCTGGCCATCGGGGGAAAACACGGGCGCCATAATCCTGTAGTGCTCCCAATCGACGAGCCGTTTGGGATCGCTTCCATCGGCGTTCAATATCCAAAGGTCGCTGTCGAGATTCCAATCCGGATGCCTTTCATGTTTTACAGACGAACACACAATCTTTGTCCCGTCCGGCGACCAATCAGCCCCCCTAAAACTCTGGAAACCGTGTGTGAGCTGAACTTCCTCGGCCTCGGGTTTGGCATCTGCCACAAACAGATGAGAATAGGAGATCTGCGTCTGTAACGAACGCTCGGCTTGAAGATTGAGCCGATCAAAAACACGCGGATCGTTCCGGCTGGAATTTTTGGCAAGCCAGGCCCGGATCTCCTCTATGTTGCCGTCGGGCTTGGCGATAACAGTGCTCTCGCTCTCGTCTTTTGTCTTTTTATCGGCGGTTTCTTCACTATTAATTCGTTGCGCTTTTTCTTGTTCCCCGATATTTTCGGTTTTTTTTCGTTGTTCGATTTTTTTCCAGTTGGGTGCATCCCGAAATTCTCTGCCGGGGCGTTCTTGAGGCCATACCGGTTCGCCCTCGACCGCCCAATCGGGTATCATCGACGCAAACAATATCTTTTGTCCATCAGGGGACCACTTAGGATTAGAGGCGCCGAATTCCGCATCTGTGATACGGTATGCCTCCCCTCCTTTGAGCGGCAAAATCCAGACCTGGGGCCTTTTTTTGTGCTCTCTTAAAAAAGCGATTTGCGACCCATCCGGCGACCAAAGGGGAGAATTGTCACTCCGATCCCCATACGTCAACTGGATCGGCGACATGGTCCCATCCAGATCGATCATCCACAGATGCCGATAATATCTGTGTCGATCCCTGTCGTTGGCATTATCTCCTTCATCCATTCCCATGGAGATCAAAACGAACACGACCTTGCTTCCATCCGGGGAGACATCGACTTGGCTAATGGCCTTGAGCTTCAGCAGGTCTTTGGCCAGGATCGGTTCCGCCCCGTTTTTTGAGGACGCGCTCAAAACACAGACAATCAGACTCGCCAGAACAACTGGATAGAATTTGCCCTTCAGAGGCATGGATATCTCCTTTGCACAAAGTGAGTACAATTATAAAAAATGTGAACTCAATTGTTAATCTTTAAACTGCATTATTCACGTAGAGGAGTCAATGCCTCAGCCTTTGTGAATAACGGGATATACGTGTCTCAACTTCTAACTCTCGCGAATAATCGAGAGGGTGATTTTGGGTGTGGGATTGAATCGGAATCAATGATCGAGAAGATAGGTGATGAGAGTGACCGCTCCTCCAGGGGGAATATCGATGAACTCAATCCCTGCCTCGAATTCCTCGTCTCCGGGAAGGCTTTTGATCCATCTCACTTCACCCACCATAGTGATCACATCGTATGGTCTTCCCAAAGAGAGTTCCAATGTCAGCATCGATCCTACGGGAAGGAATGTATCGGTATAGATCATGGCCCCGTTCCGGGAGATATTACGGGTGAGGCAGTGGGCCATCTTTCTGTGTGGGGAAGATGCTTCATCGTGAGATACACTGAAGGATATTTGATTCTCTTCTTCTATCCTTAAATCCCTTCGCCTATCCAAAGTCATTACTTATTATTTTCCATATTTTGGGACTTTTTTCAATAATAATTTGGCGCAGGGACCGATTTGAACAGGAACAGCCTGATCAACGGAATATTAAGGCAAAGAAAAATGAACTTTGCTTACGTTGACTTCATACATCTCACATGTAAAATTCTTTTCAACAAATCATTCCAAATTTCTGCGAAAGAAGGTCATTATGGGTTTCATCTCAAAAAAAGTCCTCGAGATGCCGCCCTCCGCCACAGTATCGATCGCGGACAGTGTGACAGAAATGAGGCGTCAGGGAGTGGATGACATCGACTTTTCGGTGGGGCGTGCGGTAGAGAATACACCCGCCGACATCTGTGAGGCCGCATCCCAATCCATGTTCGATGGCGACACCCACCAGACCATGGCCAGGGAAAGCGCGAATACAGGAAAACCTGCGCCCTTTTGCGACTATTCCGTCCTGCTTATGGAGAGAATCTTGATTTTGGGATTGAGCATCTGGCCTTCTGCAGGCTGAACCTGAATTTTGCGGACGACTTCCATGCCCTCGATGACTTTGCCGAATGCAGCAAACCCCTGGCCGTCTGGATTTCGTCTGCCGCCAAAATCCAGCTCAGGCTGATCATTGATGCAGATGAATATCTCCGAAGATGCGGAACCTGGCTCGTTCCTCGCCATTGAGATCACACCGTCCTTGTGCTTGATACCGGTCATTTCTGTCGTCTCATGTTCGATGGGAGGAAACCTCTTTTCACTCTCGCCAAACCCCAATCCTCCTTGGATAACTTCGATCTTCACATCGTTGTTGGGCTGGTTATCCATGGTCACGACTCTATAAAAAGTTGCACCATCAAAAAGTTTATCGTCGACATACTTGAGAAAGTTAGAGGCGGTTATGGGGGCCTTACTCGAGTAAATCTCGACTTTTATATCGCCCAATTCTGTCTGAATCCATACCCGCGGATTTTCAGTCGCACATCCCCAGAAAGGAAAAGCAAGGATTGCTCCGATGATTAGCGCATTTAACAAAATTTTCATGAGTTCCTCAAGTTCATAAACAAACAGGCTTATTAAATTTATTGAATTCTTGAATATTCATTAAGGGAGGAGAATTCAATGCCCGCCTTAATTTTGTTTAGTCGCCTCCCATTCACCGCTTAATTCCATATCCGGGACCTCAAGAACACCGCTCATGGAATCGCCATCAACCTTCATCTTGAAGATCAGATTCAGATTCCCTCCACCAGGGCCAATGGCGTAGGTCGAGAACTTAAATGTTCCTTCCCCCAATTCAACCTCACTGATCGGGGATTCGACCATGGTTTCGAACTGATCGGACATGTGACCCGTGAGCTCCCCATTTTTGAGCTCGAGCACTAGAGTGAGTTCATTGGGATCACCCATCCCCTCAAGAGTGGCTGATCCAACCCATGTTCCCGCCATATCCGCAGGTTTCTGTGCGAATAAGGCTAAAGACACAAACAATCCAACTGCCATAATAAGAATTAGGTTAGTTCTCCCATTCACGATGGACTCCTTCCATTTTGAAAATTTTCCCATACTTCATACATCAATACAATACTCCAATGAAATGACACCTTTCAATCTTTCTCTAGATAATATGAGCTGGATTATCAGCATTTTTTGGGGTGATCGCAGTTCATCTACATTTTTATACGAAAAAGGATTTTATGAGTTCCAAAATTTTTTTTGCACCCTTATTGCCGGCAAAGATATCTGGCACTCAATTACGAGGCATCCGGAAAATGCACTGTTTGCCTTTTTATCGATCCTGAAAAAGGTTTACTTTTCCCTTATTTTCCAGGAACAATGTGTGACCACTTTTAATTCTATTCATTCCTAAAACTGTAACTGGTTCATTTATACTCGCATCGTGAAAAGGGGGACAGGCTACTTTTTAAATTACCCCTGTAAAAAGTAGCCTGTCCCCTTTTTGTTGACAGGTGCACGGGCATTCTATAGGCTAAGTGAAGCACCATGAGACGGAGGAAAAGAGATGAGGTATCGCAGAGGAGTAGCCTTCTTGATTATCATTCCCCTTTTTATAGCATTATCGACAGGCTCTGGAATCACAATGATAAAAAAGAAAGATCCTATTAAACTCGCAATTGTCCTACAGCCCGTTTCAGGGAGCCGAAGCGGTCCGGAGATGTCTACAGGGCCTCGGATTATGTATGAAGGCGTCACGAAAATGCTGGCCGAAATGGGCATCGAAGAGGCAGTCAAAGAGACCGTGAAACTTACGCCTGAAGAGGAAAAGGATTACGGCGCCTGGCACAGAGTTGGGTTGGCCAACGGTCATCTGAACGAAAACATCGCTCGTTTGCGAAAAGAAGGCCTATTTCCGTTAGGACTTCTTTCCAACTGCAACAGTCTGCTCGGTATGCTGGCTGGGATGCAGCATTCAGGTCCTGGCCGCCGCCCTCTTTCCGTCGGCCTCATCTGGCTGGATGCCCACGCCGACTACAACACGCCCGAGACAACCCTAAGCGGGATGCTGGGGGGCATGCCCGTTGCCGTCGCAGCGGGAAAATGCCTTTTCAGGCTGCGTCTCAAAGCCGGGCTGGATCCCGCTATTCCGGAAAAGAACATCATCATGATGGGCGTCAGGGATATGGATCCCCTGGAAGAAGAGCTCGTCCTCGACTCACACATCACCCTGATCCCAACAGAGGACATAATAGAGTTGAGTCCCCGAATGACAGAGGTTTTTGAAAGTCTCTGCGATCGTGTCGATGTCGTCTACATCCACATCGACCTGGATGTGCTCGACGCCCCAGATATTCCGGGTCATACTTTCCAGATCCCGAATGGACCCAATCCAACTCAGCTAGGAAAGGCCCTCCGTTACATGATGCTGAATCCCAAAGTGGGTGCGCTGGGAATCGCATCTTTCCCCACTCAAGAAGACGTTCGTGCCACAAGCCTTAGATCAACTTTAGAGGTCATAAAAGGCGGTCTATTAGGACTTCAACACCGATAAATCCGACTTGATCTCTGATGAGTTCTTGAGGACCAAAAGAGTCTTTTTGTTTGGCGAAAGGGAACCCTCATTCTAGGTTAGCGCATTAAGCTTCGATACGGAAATGGGGTTCGGCGATCCCATCCATACCAACGCGCCATGGGCTCCACACCAAGGACAGAGGCGTCACAAAGATATCGCTCTTTCTCGGTCGGATCACGATCTCTTCAAGGTCCAAATCTTCGGGCGAATAGGCATCTTTGACCTTATCCATTTCTTCCTGGAATTCCTCTTCCATCTGATAAACTTTTTCCTGGACGATCTTCACTTCGCGCATGGCTCTCTCGATATCTTCCTTCTCTCTTGCCGCCCGGCCCACCCCGCGAAAGGTGGTCGTGGCGCGCCCGACAGTGCCCGCACTCGTGACCTTCCGGCCAAAGACAGCGCCCAGCAAGGTGGCGCCCAAAGAAATGGCGGTCTGCATTTTTTGCTGGCCGTATTGAGATTTCTCCTTAGCCACGCGTGTCTCAGCTCTGCGCAACCGGTCCTGCAATCTCCCCAGTTTGGGGGAATATTTTTTCCGTAGCTTCTCCATCGCCATGTCTCGTTTCTCGCGCGCGAGATGTTGCAGCCTCGCTTTAAAATCCCCTTCCGTTTCGCCGGGCTGGGATGTCTCCTTCAGGTCTCGGGATTTCCATAATTCCAGCGTCCTGTTTTGATAGAGATGTCTCTCCAACAAAGCTTTCCACGATTTGTAGCTGGATGGAAGGGATGCGGCTTTGGGGAGCTGAGAGAACAGTCCTTGCGGCACTCCCTCTTTTTGGAGGCCGATCTCCGTATCATATGCCGTTGCTTCATCCCAAGAAATCTCATTCACATCTTGTGTCAAAGGGGCCATAAGAGAAACCGTCTTCCAAAGATCGACTTTATCCGTCCGGCTCACAAAATGGAGGCGGCTCGTTCCTGCGACCATCGGCCTGTAAACAAGCCTTTCACTCGCGCTCAAGGACCCTTTGACCGAAAGAAAATACTCCTGGATGCTGGGTGGAAGAACCGCGCGTTCCGCTCCCAATATTTTCTGTGCCATTTGATGCCTAGAAGGCTGGAAAGACTGCACAGGTGCTTCTTTGGCCACTTCCTGGATTGATTCCTTTTTGAGCGGGTCCATCAGGGTTCGGATCTGCTCTCTCGTGAGCGGTCCTCTCAAATAGGACAACACCCAACGGGTCTGGAAGAGAACTGGTTCATCCTCATGAACATTGTGCATGAGGAAGACTCTTTGACCGAGTGCAGAGAGGGTTTTATCTATGCGATCCCTGTTGAACTCCATTCCCGCAGTGGCCGAAGCCCCCTCCAATCCCTCCAGAACTCTCTCTTTATCCCGTTCGGTCTGGAGACGGCCGATGAACCAAGTTCCCGCATTGGCCAGTCCCTTATAATCGAGATCGACAGGATTCTGTGTAGACAAAACCACACCCAGGCCGTAGGCTCTGGCCTGTTTCAAAAGGGTCAGCATGGGAGTTTTGGACGGCGGATTGGCAGTGGGGGGAAAATAACCGAAGATCTCGTCCATGTAGAGGAGCGCTCGCAATGAGGATGTTCCCGGTTGTCCGCGCATCCAAGCTATCACTTCGTTAAGGAGGATGGTCACGAAGAACATCCGCTCTCTCTCCGAAAGATGGGCAATCGACAGAATGGATATCTTGGGCTTTCCCTTGGGGGTGTATAACAATCGGTTCACATCGAGAGGTTCGCCCTCCATCCAAGCAGCAAAGCCCGGGGAGGCCAATAGATTGTTGAGCTGCATGGCCAGGTTGAAGCGCTCCCGCGCCGGAAAAAATGACTCCAGGTCGAAGACGCCGATCTTGGCAAAGGGCGGTGATTGGATCTCCTGGATCAAGCCTGCGATGCTCAGGCTGTTGCCGGATGTCCAGGCTTTGTGCAGAATGTTGGAGATAAGGATATGTTCCCGGCTGCGTATGGGGTCTGCGGCAATGCCTAAAAGAGCTAGTAGCCCGGAAACAGCGGTCAAGATCCGGTCCCGGAAGGCATCCTCGTCTTCCTTGACAGCCGCGGAGGGCGCTTCCAAGGAACGGAGGATCGAGAGAGGGATCCCGGCATTACTCCCCGGAGTATAGATCGTCATGTCCACGGAATTCCGGAATTTGGAAACTCGCGCTCCATCCTGGCCCCATTGCGCAAGCCCCTTTTTCCAGGTTTCGGCCATCTTTGTGGCATAGCCAGCCACATCGAAGCCTTTTCGGGCGGCCTCATCCGCATCGATCCAAGGCCGGAAATCCGCGGACCTGAGCTCTGGAAAAGCGAGCATCATGTTGCCAAGATCTCCTTTGGGATCGATGATGAGCGAAGGGATGCCATCGATCGCAGCCTCTTCCAAAAGTGATATACAGAGCCCTGTCTTCCCGCTGCCCGTCATGCCTACACACACGGCGTGAGTGGTGAGGTCTTTGGAATCATAGAGAAGAAGATCCTCTTTTGTGCTCCTCTGCTCCAGATCAAAAACCCGTCCCAAATAAAATGCGCCTAATTTTTCAAAATCCTGCATTGCTTTCCCTCCTCTTAAAAACTCCATTCATATATTCCAGGTTCATGGACATTATTTTCTAACAATAAAATCTTCGTTCAAGAATGTCAAAATCCATGCTTGCGGTTGAGCAGTTCCAAAGCCGTGATAACCAGAAAACATGGTGCGTGTTGAGTGACCTCATTCATCACAGTCTTGGTGATACTTTAACCCAACGCAAAAATTTCAAACTCAGTCATACATGCCGATGGGAGCGCCCGGCGGAGGGTCGAGAGGATCGATAAGTTTAAAGTCGCCTGGATCTTTCCGAAACCGTTCGATCTCGGATAGAGCATAGAAATAATGTGCTTTTTGATCTTCGTCGCCAGTCAGCGGCGCCTTTTGGGAAAGCATGCTCTGCAGTTCGGCCAGCTTAAAAAAGGCAATGGCATGAGCGTGGGGAGAAACTCTATGATCCACGGCTAAACGCATCAGATTGTACAGAAAGACATTGTTCACGATCCGCTGAAGCTCTGCCTGCGTTCCGGTTTTCAACACCGACATCCAGGTGGTTGCGATCAGGCGGTCCAGAACGTCCGACAGTCCGGGATATGTCCTGTTCCTCGAGTGATAATCGATCAGCCTCGATACCCTCTCCGGATGGAGCATCAGACCGATCGTGTGCTTGGCCAGGGCTTCCGCAGCTCCTAAAGGATCGAATGTATCGCCCGTATAGCCGCGTAAGAGCTCTCGTGTCTCACCGTATCCAGGAGGTCGGGGAGGAATGAGGTCCAAAATTTTTGCGCTGATTTCCAGGTTATGAGGCTCGATGGCCCTGAGTAGCACATCCAGCGCACGGCGCTGTTCATCGCCCGGCACTATCCTCGGATCCGCTTGAACATCCCCTCTGAGCCTGTGGTTGTAGTACAACCCGCCGAGCACGCTGGCAGCAGCTTCGATCTGATACCTGTGGAACGTATAGACAGGAACGAGCACATCCTCCAGCGTTGCCATGGGTGATCCGATAGGAATCCGTTTTTCTGAAAATGTATCCAAAGCGATCGCCCTGACTTTCATCACGCGCTCGAGCTCGTCGACCGGATGTTTACCGTTATCCCATGTATTGGCCAAGGGATGGGCACTGGAGATGCCCGCATCTTGGCCAGCCAAAAAATACAACCCCCGCGAAAAGGCCCCATCGAGTATGGACCTGAGTTCCCTTTCCTCATCCACACCGTTAGGAAAATGCTGGTAACCATAGGCGATGGAGACCTTATCCCACTCGCCGACGCCCACGTCATAGGCATCTGATAGGTCGAGCGCTCCATCCGCTGCGATCTTTATAAGCGGATGGGGGTAGTCCATGACAGAAGCCCTGTCGTTGACGCTCGCAGCGTAATTATGTCCAAGGCCGAGAGTGTGCCCTACTTCATGACAGGAGAGTTGTCTGATCCGGGCCAATGCCATCTCCTGCATTTCCAAAGAGTTGTCTTTTTCATCCCGGTAATCGCCGACAAGGCCCTGGGCGATGAGAAAGTCCTGGCGGATCCTCAACGACCCCAGTGCCACATGGCCCTTGATGATCTCGCCAGTGCGGGGATCTGTGACCGAGGAACCGTAAGACCATCCCCGTGTGGAGCGATGGATCCAGTTGATCATGTTGTAACGGATATCCATGGGGTCGGCCCCTTCAGGGAGAATTTTGGCCTGGAAGGCGTCCCTGTACCCGATGGTCTCGAATGCCTCATTCCACCAGCTCGCTCCCTCGATAAGGGCCGACCGGATGGGTTCGGGCGTCCCGCGATCGACATAATAAACGATAGGTGCAACAGGATCGCTGATCCTGGCATTGGGATCTTTCTTTTGAAGCCTGTGCCGGACGATGTACCTTCGGGTGATCGGCTCGCTCACAGGAGCGCCGAAATCCATGTAAGATAGGCTTGAAAAATTGGACCTGGGATCATACACACGCGGCGAGTAATTGTCATCGGGAAGCTGGATAAAGGAGTGATGCTGCCTTAGCGTGATAGAAGCTGGATCAGGTGCGACAGATCTGACATACATCCCAGGATTCTCCGACTTGAACGTCGACATGGCCTCGACCTCGGTGTTGAGGGGAAAATTCTTCGTGTTCGTCAAGTCGATCGCCGACCGTGAATCATCGCAAGCGAAATTGCCCTGGTCCCTTCTCTTCAGCGACCCGATCACATTGTGGGCATCCCTCATGAAAAATTCGGTGGCATCCACAAGAACACGGCTTCCTTCCTCTGCAGAAACTTTAAAACCCCAGATCGTCGACCGGGCAAAAGCATCCTTGACCGCAACGAGCTCAGCAGGATTATCTGTGGAGGCACGGAAGGAATAGTTGGGCTGGATGAGGAGAATTTTCGGCCCCGCACGAAAAAATTTGACGATACGCGTCCGCCCCAACTGATTTCTGTCGAGCCCCACATCATTGGAGCCGAGCCCTGCAGTTAGCGAGTGCACATACAGGAATTCCATGTCGAATTTATCGATCTCAAGCCACAGCTTCCCTGTTTTGCCGTTCCAATACAAAGGAAAATACCCAGGAAACGCTCTCATGCCCGATGTTTTTTCAGCGATAGATGGAGTCTCGCCGTGCATCATCGGTGCTATCAAAAACAGGATAAACAACCAAATTTGAGTCTTCTTCATCCCTTCCCTCCTACTTGTTAAATCTTCTTTGATTTATTCCTGGATTATTCGCGAGCCGAGATTGCCGTAGCTGCGAAGAAGCAGCCCATGCAGCTGTAGTGAACTGCCGCAAATGGGCTGCAATGAAGCAGATGCGGCGAGACCGGCTCGCCCGAAGGGTAAAAAATGTCGATTAAAATTAAGAACGCCTTGAAAAAGGAGATGTCCAATTAGTTTAATGTAATAATTTCGTGAATATTATAATCGATTTTTTATCAAATTCATCGACATTTATTACCAATAATCCAGGATGGATTATTTGATGAGATAAAGTTTAACCTGGTGTCCGTCGATAAATTCGCACCCTTCTTCGGTGTAGACGCCGGATTCCTCGAATCCGATCCGGACATCTTGATTATCCCATTCGGGAATGCTCGAGGTCGAGCTGTATTCGATGGCATAACAGGTGTTCGGATACAAGGGATACTCTCCGCGCAGTTCGATTCCTTCTGGAGCGCTCCCGAGAGGCCTGGCATCCATCGGCGGACCGGCGCCATGACCATGGATTCCTAAAGGATGGGAATAGATGAGCGGTCTCAATCCTGCCGCCTCCCCTTTTTCCATGGCCGAGCGAACGATATCGTTTCCCGATCGGCCTGTCCGGAACTCGCCTCTAAAAATATCGCCCAGCCGATTGGTTCGCGCGAGCGCCTCTTCGATTCCCGCAGGAGCGTCTTCTTCGCCGATATGGCAAACATAAGCCTGCCACTGCATGTCCGTACAGAGGCCGAGATAAACGATCCCCACATCACAGTGGAGGAGATCGCCGCGTTGAATGACTTTGGGATTATCCTTATAGTGTTCATCCCATTTCTTATCCCTCTGGATAGAGATGGATGGCTGGAACCATGTGCGAAGCCCAAGATCGATGATCTTCTGCCTGGTCCACCAGACGACGTCATCGGTGGTGGTTATTCCGGGTGTAATCACCTTGTTGGAATAAAACTCGGCGATGATATCGTGGGCAATCCCCGCAATGTGCCTGTAGAGACTGAGCTCCTGAGGGCTTCGGGTTTCGAGCCAGCCGACACAGAGGTTCTCGGCGGATACGAATCGGGACGATAATTCCGGCCCCAGGGCATTTTCCAGTTTTTCCTTTAAAGACGCTGTCAATCCGTCCCCGAAGGCCCATTTTTGGGAGACGTTGATCCCGATCTTTTTGGGGTCTCGCGATTTTATAAATTCAGCCAGGCTCTCGAACTGTTTTTTGGTTTTATCGATCCAGGTAGGCTTGTAGAAGTCGCCAATGCCGTAATATCCTCCCGAGAGCCGCTCGACTCCCTCTACTTCACCTCTATCGTGAAAGATAAGGATGGACGTTCGGCGTGCATACATGTGTGGCTCGGGGACCATGCTCATGTACACGGGATCTTCGTTGTACTCCCTGTTGATCACAAGCCACATATCAATCCCTTCCCGCCTCATCACCATGGGGATGATATTATCCAACCGCCACGTCAAAATCTCGTTCATTACCTTCGCTCGTTCTCCGACAGGTAAGATGTTGTGACTGTCGTCCACCGAAGCAACCCCATACTCCTGCGATTGCACGGTACTTACGAAAACCCCGATGATGAGAAAAATCAACGTCCATGCACATTTTTTATTCATTTGTTCATCCTCCTCCTCACAAATAATCTGTTTTTCCGGTTGCCCGGCATCTGCCGGGTTAAAATTTCGCCGGCCGTTCTGGCAATCGTCCCTACATCTCTATCTTGCAGGGCTCATTTCCCAAATGGATCCCTCGAAGAATCATCCCTGCTTCTTTAAGTGGCAGGGTTCATTTCCCAAGTGAACCGTTCATTTGCCCATCCTTAAATCTATTTATATAGCCAAAGATCTGTATTCTCGCCGGAAGGTGCGTTTTTTACAATGTGATCTGCCATTAGCTCAAGGAGCTCTGCTCCTCTCGGCCCCCAACAGTGAGGCTCCCTTTCTCCATATTTGACAACGCCGGCATAATAAGGATTTTGGGTTTTTTCAAGATACTCCTCGAGCAGCACAACAGCGCCGTTGAGATAAAAACTGTCCATACTTCCCGTGTAAATATGGAGTTTGCCCTCGAGCTTCGGCCCGATCCAAGACCAGTTCTTCTCGAGATAATGCCGGAGGTCGTAATTCTCCCTCCAGTGCTCGGCTACCGAGTGGTCGATTTCTCCGGTGACTTTATCCCAGAGTCTCTCTGGATATCCGTCCTCACCCACAGGCCCATAAGCGGCTTCCCAGATATCCCATTGCCCTCCGCTCCGACTTTTATCGCCGATAGCGAGCTCATAATAGTTTTCATCTTTCATGGTGAAGCGGATATTTCCATCCGTCATCCGACAGCTCGGCCGCTCGACCTTCATCCAATCATACTCTTTGTAATAGGCATTGGGCTCTTCATAGATGTTGACGACCTGGTGGTAGCGAAAATCCACAGAATCGGGACAGAGGGACCATGTACCGCCAAAAAAATCCGGATGAAAGATCTGGAGAGCCAGGGCCTCCCAACCGCCGGTCGAACCTCCGGAAAGGACCCGGGCATAGGGCTCACGGATGATCCGGAAATGTTCCTCCACAAACGGGATAAGCTCCTGAATGATGGCATCTCCATAAGGGCCACAATTCGCAGAATTGACAGCGTAGGAATCATCATAGTAGGGGCATGGATGCTGGAAGGTGACACAGATCATCCGGGGACATTCCTCCGAGATCCAAAATTTATAAAATTCATACCCGCGCATCGACCATCGATTTTCGATTTGAGGTTTTTCTGTGGTGAAACCGTTCGGTGCTCTTAACGAGAAGTGGCCCTGTATGTAGTTTACAGGATAATACAGATCCGGACGTTCATCATAGCCTTTTGGCAGGAGGATCGTCGCTCCCAAATAGACAGGCTGTCCCCAGAACTCTGTGAGGAGCTTGCTCCGGAATTTTATGCGCTTGACCCATTGGGTATCCTGGGGAATCTCTACGGGGGGAATGATGTTAGAGCAGATCAACGTACGAGTGTCCTTTTTGGAAGGATCGAATTTGACCTTTTTTACATCGCTGTAGAGGTTCCCGGGAGAACGGTTCCACTGCTGGCCTTCCCACTGATCGTTGTGGAGCCACACGGAATGTCCGTCAGCTCGTTTGAATTCTGTATAAATGTTGATAAATCCCTGGACATAATATTCACCGGCAGGGATGTCGCTGAGGCTTTGGATGGGGTATCCGAATGTCTCATGATCGAGAACCACCTGCTTATCTGGTTTTAAAGCCGAGATGTTCTTTCCAAAAAAGGGCACACCTGTGTAACTCACTTGGAACCTTGGCTCCCTTTCGTTATTTCTTGAAAAAATGACATAGGCTCGGCCAGTTATGGCCTCTGAGTGAACCTCAGAAGGAAAGGAGACAGCAAATTGAAATCCAGCCTTGGAGCTAACCGACGATTTCTCGTCAGCCGTTTTGCAGCTTATCAAGATCGCGATCACACACCCGAGGAACCCATACCAAAACAAAGCTTTATTACCTTTCATCGCATTCTCCTTTGTTCCATGTGACCCGATCGATTTTCACTGCCGGGCTTTCCATAATTCGGTTTTCAATTCTTACTTGTAATGCCACAGTGTATTGTTCCGATCTTCAGGCGCATTCTTCGTGATGTGTTCATCGAACAAACGGAAGATGTCGGCTCCTCGCGGCATCCAGCAGTGTCCCTCTCCGTCGCCATACGCGACCACACCGTCATAATAAGGATCTCTTGTGCTTTCGAGAAATTTTTCCAAAAGGACAACGCCCAGATTGAGATAGGCGTTGTCCATATCCCCGGCGAAGAGATGAATTTTCCCGACCAGCTTGGGCCCGATCCACGTCCAGTTCTTACGGAGATAATGGCTAAGGTCGTACTTTTTCCACTGTTCGGCGACCTCATGATCGATTTCTCCGGTTTCCCAATCCCACATGGGCTTCGGATATCCGTCTTCTCCCAGCGGC
>JASFEP010000025.1:0-21516 GCA_050124775.1 Candidatus Aminicenantota bacterium | reverse complement strand
TTTTATCTTCACAAAGGGACCGATTCCCCCGAAAATATCATCTCAACGTTGGATAAAGGACTGATCCTCACACGTACGATCGGCCATGGCCTTAATCCCATAAACGGCGATATATCCCGAGGCGCATTCGGCTTGTGGGTTGAGAAGGGTACGATCGTCCATCCAGTCTCAGAAATCACGATCTCGGGAAACCTGGGGCAGATTCTTAACTCAATAGAAATGATAGGAAACGACCTGGAATTCAGAAGCCCCCTCGCAGGGCCCACCATCAAGATCAGCGAACTCACTATCGCTGGAGTTTAGAGGTGTGTTTCGGTATCACTTGGATTTATAAGCGGGGGGAATTTCAATCAGCTGGACTCTATCTTTAGATCAAAAAACGTTCCTATGGAGAACATCCTTGAGTGCTCTTTTGGGAACGTGAAGGCGTCCCTTGTCGTCCTTCCAGTACTTGACCGAGTCGGTCAATTCCTCGACCATAGACTCTTCGGCTGGATATCCCAGAGCTAATACGGAATCGATCCGATAGTGCTCAGGAACGGATAATATCCGTCTCAATCTGTCCCGGTCGATAGAGAGAAGCCAACAGCTTCCTATTCCCTCCTCCCAAGCAGTAAGGATCATATTTTCCATAGCAGCCCCCACATCCCATTCGTAGCCTTGCGACCGGATCTCTCTGTTGACAATAACGATCACATAGGCCACGGGCTCCTGCCCAGGGCGAGGATTTCCTTCTGGGGCTATGTAGGCCGCCCATTTTAAACAGGGAAAAACTTCTTTTGTTATTCTCGCATCGTCGACCACGATAAACTCCAGGGGCTGGAGATTTGCTGCCGATGGTGCCAGCCGTCCTGTGTCGACACAATTTTCCAGAATATCTCGAGAGATAGACTGAGTCTTGAACTGCCGTATCGTTCGTCTTGAAATAATATTTTTATAAACGCTCATTGTCTCCTCAAAAGTAAATCATCCCTGTGTTAGTATTGACTGAAGCTTTTTTGCGTATTCGTTGCTTGTTCGGTCAGGTGTAACAAATTCGATCTGCTCGGGCCCAGAAATGCCCAAGCCCAGCTCCACGGCTCTTTGGATCTGCTCCTGCTCGAAGATCTTTCTCTCCATGATCTCCTTTTTCGCGCCCAGCTCTTTCAGCACGGCGATCCCCACCACATCTATAGCCACGCGGTCTGTACCTGCAAGAAAAACGTTGGCTGTTCTTTTGGTTCCGGTCATTGGACCGCCATCCACAAAACATTCGATGCCATCCACCACAATCAAATCAGGCTTATAACCGAGGTTTAATTCTGCAATCATTTTCCGCATATCGGGGGAGCCATGAAGCTCTCTCATCAGCTTTCTCGGTGCGACACCCACAGAATTTTTTAGAGAAAGCGTGAATACTCCCCCATACTGATGAGTTTTGATACAACAAGTGGATATCGCATATTCAGCCTCGACCACAGGTCGTGCGATCAAAAATCCTTCTTTCCAGTGATTACCACGAGGATTGAAACTTATCCAATCCTTGTCTTCAAACTCTTCAAAATTCATCGGTTTGAAGTTAAGCTCCTTCGCCATGTCGAATATGCCTTTTTCCTCGAAGACTTCCTTTGTCGGGGTCGGACCACTTCTGTCTCCGACTGCGATATCCTTGGCGCCTCCATCATGGACAGCGAGCAATAGCTGTCGCAATGTATCATTGTGCGTCGATCCCGGGGTAGGATCAGCCGTGTTAAAATTAGGCTTAATCAATACTCGCATTCCCCTCATCGACGGATAGTCCAACACGTCTAGCACCTCTTTAACGCCTTGTTTTTGTTCCTTTATCTTGACCAATGCGACCTTGGACACTTTATCTCCTGCACCTTTTGTCAAGGTTCCTAGATTCCATGCCGGCAGACTCGCAACCCCAAAAACAGATCCTTTGATAAATTCCCTTCGGCTCCATTTCATTTCCTTCTCCTTTGTCAAAACGCCAGGCTCATAGCCGGATGCAAAATATATTCGAAATTGCGCTCATCCATGAATCCAATTAAGTTACGGCAATGAATGAGACATTTATTAGGTAATACTAAGTAAATTTGGCGACCCAGAGGGAAAAATCCGTCTCCGTCATCTGACCCACAGATCGAGCCCGCTCGTTTCCTCTGTGAAGAATGATGAAGGTTGGAACGCCCTGGATCCCGAACGATGCAGCCATCTCTGGGTGCAGTTCCACGTTGATTCGAACAACCATCAGTTCTCCCATCCTCCGTTTCGCCAGGCTCATGACTGCAGGATGCATCCATTCGCACGGCATGCAGGATTTGGAGTAAAAATCCACCAGTACGGGTATGGCCGATTTTTGAAAAAGCGTGTAGGCTTCGTTGGGTTGAGGCTCGATGAGTTCCCCCGGTGACGGAAGTTCCTCTTTACACCGTCCGCAAACGACCTTTTTCCCGCTTGCGGATAGAGGAGCGCTATTCGTGGTCCCGCAATGGAGACAGCTGATCTTTACTTTTTTCTCGGCCGTCAAAATCTTCCTCCCCGGTTATCAATAACACTGCGCTTATTTCCTGCCATCTCTATAGGTCAAATAAAGTAAAGAAATACCACGGTGAATATAACACAGGATTCTTTACGAAACAAGCCGTGTTCCCCTTAAAAAACTCTAAAAAGACCATCGTCAATCAGCAAAAATCTGGATAACAACATTTCCACCATCCCGGTATCGGTGGAATCTGTGCCGCTGCCAGAGAACTCGCACAGGATCAAAAGCGGCGGTCTCGCTCCGTCCAGATTTTAACACCCATCCTTGAATCTTTTTATTCCATTTTATGGGCGGGAAATCTATAATGAGGACAAACGAATGATCTTAGGGGATCGACATGAAAAACAAAGATAAGCTGGATGCAATATTCTATCCCAAAACTCTCGCGGTCATCGGCGCTTCCAGAGAACCGGGAAGCGTGGGCCATTCTTTGCTCGCCAACATTATCGACAGTCGGTTCCAGGGTATTGTCTACCCCGTCAATCCTAATGCTAAGGGGATCCTGGGAATCAAGTCTTATCCGAATGTCACCGAAATTCCCGATATCGTCGATCTGGCTGTCATCATTGTCCCTGCACACCTTGTCCCGTCCATACTCGAAGAATGCGGCAAAAAGAACGTGAAGGGCGCGATCGTCATTTCTGCGGGATTCAAAGAGATCGGAGGAAAAGGAATCGAACTCGAGAATGAAGTTCGAAAAATTATCGCACATTACGGTATCGGTTTGTTCGGCCCGAACTGTTTGGGCATGATCAACGCAGACCCTTTAACCTCTTTAAATGCCACATTCGGCACACAGATGCCTCTGGAGGGGAATATTGCATTCATGTCTCAGAGTGGGGCCCTTTGTGTGGCTGTCCTGGATTATGCCATAGAATCCAATGTTGGCTTTTCCAAATTCATCAGCATGGGTAACAAAGCAGGTCTTACCGAAAATGAATTGCTACTCTATCTCAAAGAGGACCCGAAGACAGACGTCATCCTGATGTATCTGGAAGACTTGGTAAACGGCCGTGAATTTATGTCTATCGCCAGAGAGATTACCTCACACCCCAAAAATCCCAAGCCGATAATTGCACTCAAGGCAGGACGGACGCTTTTGGGTGCGAGAGCGGCATCGTCACACACAGGCTCACTCGCCGGGTCGGACAAAGTCTATAATGCCATCTTCGACCAGTGCGGTGTCCTGAGGGGAGACACATTGGAGGAGATATTCGATTATGTAAAGGCATTTTCCAGCCAGCCGTTACCAGGAGGGGAAAACGTCGCGATCATCACAAACTCCGGAGGACCCGGGATACTCGCCACCGATGCGCTCATCCAGAACGGATTAAAGATCGCCTCCTTCTCGCCGAGCACCAAAAAGGCCCTAAAGACAATTCTCCCCCCGACAGCGAGTATTAATAATCCGGTCGATATGATTGCCGAGGCCCAATATGAACAGTACGAAGCCACACTCAAAGTGATCTTATCGCAGAAGGATGTCCATTCCGCTATGGTCATCCTCACGCCGACGGCGTTCACGGACGTTGAAAAAATTTCCTGGGCGATCGTCAAAGCGACGCAATCTCATAAAAAACCTATGGTCTGCTGTTATTTGGGTATTTACGACGTCTCCAAAGGCCTCGATATCCTCGAAGCGAATGGCATTCCCGCCTACAGATTCCCCGAATCTGCGGCAAAAGTGCTCTCTGTAATGAAGAATTTTACAGAGTGGCTTGCACGGCCCAAGACAAAGGTCAGAACGTTCCAGGTCAAAAAAGCAAAAGCGAAAAAGATCATTCAATCCGTTAAAAATCAGGGAAGATCTTTCCTTTTGGAGCACGAAGCCTATGATGTATTGAAAGCCTATGGATTTCCCGTGATTCGCTCCTCAATCGCAAGAAATGCGAGGGAGGCCGAAGAGGCCGCTCAGAAACTCGGATTTCCTGTTGTTTTGAAGATCGTGTCTCCCGATATCCTGCACAAATTCGACTTTGGGGGCGTCTCACTCAACATTCAAAACAAGAAAGAAGTTAGAACCGCTTATAAAAGAATTATTCAAAACATTAAAAAAAGGAAGCCGGATGCCGGGATTTTAGGCGTCATTGTGGAGAGAATGGTCCCTCCAGGCAAAGAGGTTATCCTCGGGATGAACAGAGATCCCCAGTTCGGCCCCATCTTGATGTTCGGACTGGGTGGGACATACGTTGAAGCTTTAGAGGATGTGACTTTTCGGCTGGCTCCCATCCGGGAACTGACGGCATCCATCATGATCAGAAAAACGAAAACACACAAAATACTGGATGGAGTCCGTGGAGAACCTGTGTATGACTTTCAATCCATCGAGGAATGCCTCAAACGTCTCTCACAGCTGGTGACAGATTTTGAGGACATCAAGGAACTCGACATCAATCCCCTCATCGTTTACGAAAAGGGCAAGGGGTGTCTCATCGTCGATGCCAGGATCATCCTCGATCCAGGTTTGTTACAATAATGAGATTGACATTATTTTTTGCGTGTTTATAATAGACTAGTTTAATGGTAGTGTTTTGCCCGGATTATTCTTATTTCAAGTTTGATACCGATAAACGCACAGCAGTTGAAGCTGGGGCACATCCCATCGATTTTGTATAATCCGGATCACAGGAGAAAGAATGGGTCTATTCAAGAAAAAAAAGAAACCAAGAGTGTGTGTTATCGGCTTGGACGGTGTTCCCTACTCGATGATCAAAGATCTTGCTCAAAAAGGCGTTATGCCTTTTACGGGCAAGCTGATCCAATCCGGCCATCTTCACAAAATGAAGGCCAGCCTGCCAGAAATCTCTTCGGTCAGCTGGACCGATTTCATGACAGGCACGAACCCGGGAACTCATGGGATCTTCGGCTTTACCGATCTCAAAGAAGACACCTATGAAATGCGATTCCCGAACTTTCTGAATGTCCAAACAGACACTATCTGGGACAGGCTCGGCGAGATGAAAAAAATGTCTGTCGTCATCAATCAACCATCTACATATCCTGCGCGAAAGATCAATGGAATTCTTATCTCTGGTTTTGTGGCGATCGAAATGGCTAAAGCTGTCTCCCCCATCGCCCTTAAGGATCCCCTCGAAAAATTGGGATACCAGATCGATATCGATACCTTCAAAGCCAGAGAAGATCATGAATTCCTGTGGACAGAACTTGCCCGTACTCTTGAAGGGCGACAGAAAGCCTACGAATCCCTCTGGGAAACAGACTGGGACTTTTTTGAGGTCGTGATCACAGGAACGGACAGGGTGCAGCATTTCCTCTGGTCTGCCTACGAAGAGGAAAATCATGCTTACCATTCCAAGTTTCTCGATTACTACACCCAAATCGACACATTCATCGAAAAGGTCGTCGACAGGTTTACCACAGAGACAGATGGGGATGATGGATTGTATCTTCTTTCTGACCATGGATTTGCCAAAATAGAGCAAGAAGTCTACTTGAATGTATGGCTCGAGAAAGAAGGGTATCTCGCCTTCGAAACATCCTCACCCAAAGACCTTTCCGAGATCGGCGCAACTTCCCATGCATTCACCATGGACCCCAATCGCGTCTATCTCAACCTCAAGGATAAATTCCCCAAGGGGACTGTAGACGTTTCTGAGAAACAGGAACTGAAAAGTGAACTGATCGGTAAGCTAAAAAACCTGGAATACTCGGGACGCAGAGTCGTCCGGGACGTCTTCGATACAGAAGAAATATATTCAGGGCCTCATGTTGCCCACGGACCCGACCTCATCGTCCTCTCCGAATACGGCTTCGACATGAAAGGCTCCGTAAAGAAAAAAGAGGTCTTCGGACGCTCCAATCTCCAGGGGATGCACACATGGGATGACGCCTTCTTTTGGGCGAACAAAGAACAGGGGGAAGACCTGGCGATATCTGACTTGGCAAATATCTTAATGGGGAACTTTGGATGAGCGAAGAGAAGAAGAAAGCGGTATTTTTTGGCTCGATATGTATATGGAATCCACCATCGATTAAAAGTGGCCTCGCCTCTTTTCTTCCGAAGAGAGGGATCTTCCTCCTGCTGGGCGTTTGTATTTTCACCCTCCCTGCAGATGCTTATATCGGCCCTGGTGCTGGTTTTGCCTTTCTTTCTTCTTTTCTCGTCCTGTTCCTGACATTTTTTCTTGCTGTTTTTTCTTTTCTTTCCTGGCCCTTCCGTCTTCTCATGCGTCTCCTTCGCGGACAAAAAGCATACAAGAAGAGCCGCATCGATCAATTGGTGATCGTAGGATTAGACGGAATGGAGCCAACTCTTGTCGAAAAGTACATGCAGGAAGGCAAGCTTCCGAATTTGAGCAGCCTAAAAAAAGAGGGTTCATATGCCAGGCTACAGACAACCACTCCGGCCATTTCACCAGTCGCGTGGTCATCGTTCATGACAGGAAGTCATCCGGGGAAACACAACATTTTCGACTTCCTCAGCCGCGACCCTAAGACTTATCTTCCGGATCTGTCCTCTGCCCGAATCGGAAATCCAAAAAGATTTCTGCCGATCGGTAAATACAAGATCCCTCTCTCCAAGCCCGAGATCAAAGGAATGCGCAAAAGCATTCCATTCTGGAAAATTTTGGGAGACAGCGGAATATTCTCCTCTATCTTGCGGATCCCGATCACCTTTCCCCCAGAAAAATTCCGGGGACATCTCCTTTCGGGAATGTGCGCTCCCGATCTCAAGGGAAGTCAGGGAACGTTCACTTTATACACATCGGAAACTGGGAAGGTTGACAAGCACGAAGGAGGCATGATCATTCCTGTCACCATAGAGGGGGATACGGTCAAAACCTATATCTCTGGTCCCGAGAATTCTCTTCTAAAAAAAGAAGTGGAGATGCATCTTCCGATGACCATCCATTGCAACAAGGAAAAAAAGGAAGTGCATATCGAAGTATCCGGTCAGAAAATCCATCTCGAGGTCAACACATTTTCGGACTGGGTAAAGATCGCTTTTCGGCCAGGACTGGGAATGAAAGTGAGAGCCATCTGCCGTTTCTATATATCGGAGATCACCCCTCACTTCAAGATGTATCTGACTCCCCTCAACATCGATCCTGAAAAGCCGGCTCTTCCTATATCGCACCCGTTTATCTACTCCGTCTATCTGTCCAAGCTTCTCGGTGATTTTACGACACTGGGTGAAGCCGACGACACTTGGGCCCTGAACGAGGGCATTTTGAGCGAGGATTCCTTCATCAAACTCGCGTATGATAACCATCAGGAATCCGAGGACATGCTCTTTAACGCCATGGCCAAAACAAAAAAGGGTGTGGTGGCCTGTTGGTTTCAAACCACTGACAGTATCCAGCATATGTTCTTCCGCTATCTGGATAAAGGGCATCCAGCCCTAAAGCACGGGCAAAGAGAAAAAAGCGCAAAAGTCATCGAAGAGCTCTACAAGGATATGGACGACCTCGTGGGGAGAGTGCGAAAAAAGCTCAACAAAAACAGCATGCTCATCGTCATGTCCGACCACGGATTCAAATCCTTCCGCCGCGGTGTGAACATCAACTCATGGCTCTACAAAAACGGCTTTCTCAACCTCAAAGACGGAAAACTCACAAGCGAAGAGTGGTTCAAGGATGTCGACTGGAAACGGACAAAAGCTTACGGGCTGGGCCTCGGGGGGATATACATCAACCAGAGAGGACGCGAAGCCAAGGGGATCGTCAATCCAGGAGAAGAGACAAAGGCTCTCAAGGAAGAGCTGTCCAAGAAACTCAGTGGATTGAAGGATGATGAAACGGGTGAAGTGGCTATCAACACGATCTATGACAGGGAAAAGATCCCTCCCGGACCTTACATCGTGAATTGTCCGGATTTCATCGTGGGGTACAACATAGGGTACAGAGTCTCATGGGATTCGGTGACCGGAGTCGTCAACTCGACCATCTTCGAAGACAACACAAAGGCGTGGAGTGGAGATCACTGCATCGATCCGAAGCTGGTTCCAGGGATAATCTTTTCTAACTTTAAATTAAACACCCAAAAACCATCGATCATCGATATCGCACCGACAGCTCTGGAGCTTTTCGGCGTCAAAGTCCCCCCACACATGGATGGAAAGGTGTTGATCGATGACGATAGTGATATAATAGGATAGAGTACAACCATGAAAAACATAAATCGGCGAGATTTCTTAAAAATGGGATTGACAGCAGGTTCACTGCTGGCTACTCAAAGCGTACCAAGCCTTGTGACAAAGGTTTTTGGAAAAACTGAAACGGCGAAAAAGCTCATTATACTCGGCTTCGACGGCATGGACCCCCACCTGGTCGACGTTTGGATGGAGCAGGGATATTTATCCGCATTCCAGAAGTTGAGGAAAATGGGATCATTTTCTCCTCTGGGGACATCGAATCCTCCGCAGAGTCCTGTTGCATGGGCGAACTTTATCACCGGCATGGACCCCGGAGGTCATGGAATCTTTGATTTCATCCAGAGAGATCCGGAAAACTACTTTCCTGTTTCCTCAGCTGCAGAATCCACAACAGGCTCTCGTGTCCTGTCCATAGGGAACTATGAATTTCCCCTTTCCGGAGGAGAGGTCAAAAATCTGATCAAGGGAAAGGCTTTTTGGCAGATTCTCGAGGAGTCCGACATCCCAGCAACGATCTTTAAAATGCCCTCCAACTATCCTCCTGTTCCCACAAAACAACGCACACTCTCGGGGATGAATACGCCGGATCTGCTCGGCTCTTACGGGATCTGTAATTATTACACTACCGAATCCACCCGTATCAATGAGGACGTCGGGGGGGCCAGGATCCATGAGGTCTATGTCATCGGAAACAGAGTGGAAGGCAAGCTTCCCGGACCGGAGAACACATTCAAAAAAGACAAACCCGATTCCGTGATCGATTTCAAAGTGTACATCGATCCAGAGAATCCCGTCGCCAAGATCGCCATCCAGGATCACGAATTTATCCTCAGAGTCGGGGAATGGAGCGACTGGAAGAGACTCAGCTTCCCCTTGATCCCCACCCAGAGCATAAGCGGCATATGCAATTTCTACCTGAAAGAGATCCGACCGGAGTTCAAACTTTATATTTCGCCACTCAATATCGACCCTGGCAATCCGGCTATGCCAATCGCTACCCCAGATAGCTATTCCAAGGAGCTCGAAAAAGAATTCGGCCCTTTCTACACAAAGGGATTACCGGGCGATTTTAAAGCGATGAACAACAACCTCTTGAACGAGGATGAATTTCTTCAGCAAGATGAACACGTCTTGAGAGAAAGGATCGCAATGTTCGATTATGAGCTGGCACGTTTCGATTCCGGCGTGCTGTTCTATTATGTATCCAGCACTGACCAGAGACAGCACATGTTCTGGAGTCACATCGATAAGAGCAGTCCCCTATACGATCCGGCTCTAGCGGCCAAGTATGGGGACACAATCCGCGACATATACGTGGAGGCAGACAAAATTCTGGATAAAGCTATTCAGAAAGCAGACAAAGATACGATCATCATGGTCGTTTCCGACCATGGATTCTCACCCTTCCGGTGGTCATTCAATGCAAATACATGGCTCAAAGAGAATGGCTACCATGCCCTGATCAATCCGTGGAAACAAGGAGAAGACCAGCTCTTCATGAACTCCGACTGGTCACGGTCGAAAGCCTATGCTTTCGGCTTGAACGGCCTCTACATCAATGAACGGGGAAGAGAGGGAGAAGGGATCGTATCGCCCGGAGCGGAAAAGGAGAACCTCCTCATCGAAATCGCCAGAAAACTCGAGCAGTACGTCGATCCCAAAACCGGAGAAAAGCCGATCCTCAGGGCATATCTCTCCAAGGAAATTTATAATGGTCCTTATGCCGACCAGGCCCCGGATATCGTTATGGGATTTAACCGTGGATACCGAATCTCTTGGTCATCCCCCATGGGAAATTTCCCCAAAGAGATCATCGTTGATAACACGGAAAAATGGAGTGGCGATCACTGTGTCGCCCCTGAGATCGTACCGGGAATATTCCTCATCAACAGGAAAATGAAGGCAAATAATCCGGAATTTATCGATGTCACTGCAACGATTCTCAAGATATTCGGAATCAATAAGCCCGCAGACATGAGGGGTACATCCGTGATCTGAACAAAGGAGACCACCATGGGAAAAGTAAAGGTTAAGCTGGAGAAAGATTTGCTGGACAAAGTGAAAAAATATGCAGAGATGTCCGGTTATTCTTCGCCCGAAGAATTCATCACACACTGCCTCGAAAAAGAAATAGCAGGCCTCGAGGAATCGGACTCCGAAGAAGAAATAAAGAAAAAACTGAAGGGACTTGGATACATATCTTAATGTGGACGTTCAATCGAATTTTCGGCAAGATTTTTGACCTGCTTTTTATTCCCTTCCAGAACATGAGTCCGTGGGTGGGGATGGTCATTGTCTCTTTTCTTACGGGACTTCTCATGCTAGTTATTTTCCGCTACACATCCAACCAGGCGGGAATAAAAAAGGTCAAAAACAGAATCAAGGCCCATCTCTTGGAACTTCGCCTGTACAAAGACAGTCTGGGCATCTCCATGAAAGCCCAGGGAAATATCCTCCTGGCGAACCTCAAATACATCACTCATTCGTTCAAACCCCTGCTGGTGATGATCGTCCCGGTTGTCCTCATCCTGATCCAGTTGAATTTCTGGTTCGGTTATGAATCATTAAAACCTGGCGAGCAGACATTGCTCAAAGTCAAGCTGGAAGAAGGATACAATCCGATCCAAACAAACTTGGTCCTGGAACCCGACGCACAGATCGTTGTCGAGACACCCCCTCTCCGTATAGAAGAATACGGCGAGATCAACTGGCGCATATCCCCTCAGAAAGGCGGAGTCTACCATGTCGATGTGGTCATCGGCGGAGAGAAGATCACCAAAACCATCTCCACAGACACAAAACCTCTAAGCAAGCTTTCACCGATCAAACGAAAAAAGAAGTTCGTCGACGAACTTTTTTATCCGGTCGAAGCGCCTATCGCAACGGATATCCCGGTCAAATCTATCGAAGTTCGTTATCCCTCCAAATCTATGAACCTCTTCGGCTTGAACATCCACTGGCTGATCGCTTATTTTATTCTTTCCATCATCTTCGGGTTTTCATTCAAGGGAATCTTCAAAGTCGAAATATAAATCTCTGGGAAAGGAAATAATCATGAAAATCGATGAGTTTGTCATGGAACGCTGGCAGTCTCGATGGGAGCACGTGGTGGATTACAACATCACGGAAAGCGGTGTCAAACCTTTGAAGCCTGAAGAGATCTTGAGCTCTGAAGAACTTGTGGAGTTAGGTCGAACAAAACTGGGATACATCCAGACTGACGGAACGAAGGAACTCAAGAAAACCATTTGTGCTTGTTATGACGACGCTACTCCAGAAAATATCCTGGTCACCTCAGGATCTGCCGAAGCCAATTTCCTTCTCATGTGGAATCTCATCGACCCTGGAGATGAAGTCATTTTTATGCTCCCCAATTTCATGCAGATCCACGGACTCATGAAAAGCTTCGGGGGCAACATGAAGACATTTTTCCTCAAAGAAGACCGGGATTGGAATCCCGACCTGGATGAGCTCAAATCTCTGGTGACAAAAGACACTAAACTCATCGTGGTCACCAATCCCAACAATCCGACCGGAGGCCAGCTGAGTGAGGAATCAAGGGCTGCAATCCTTGAGTTATCTCGATGGGCGGACGCCTGGCTTATCGCAGACGAAGTCTACCAGGGTGCCGAATACGACGGCATCATAACCCCGAGTTTCTGGGGAACCTACGAAAAAGCTATCGTGACGAACGGCCTGTCCAAGGCCTACGGGCTTCCGGGACTGCGTGTGGGATGGATGGTTGCCCCAGAGAAAATTGCAAAATCGATCTGGTCCTATAAAGATTATACGACCATCACCATCAGCGCGCTGAGCGACCGTATTGCACGGATCGCCCTCTCCCCAAAAAAAAGGAACTTTATATTCGATCGTACACGAAAGATCATTAGAGAAAATTTTGCTGTCCTCAAATCTTGGATGGACAAACAGGAAGGCCTTTTCCAGTGCACCCCCCCCAGAGCCGGTGCGATCGCATTCCCTAGATACAATCTCGATATCAACGCTACAGAACTCGCTCATAAAGTCAGAGAAGAAAAAAGCGTGCTCATCCAGCCCGGAGATCAATTCGAGGTCGACTTCCACATCCGTTTTGGATTGGGAGAAGATTCCGAATTTTTCATCACTGCCTTGACTCTCGTTGAAGAAGTGCTCGCCGAGCTCAGATCTTAATCCATCTTTCGGCCGATTGCGTTGAACCAGACGATCTCATCCAACCGTTTCCGCTTTTTCATCCGAGTTGGTTTCTGCTCATAATATCCCAAAGATACAAGAGAAACGATCTTGTATTCTCTGGGGATGTTCAAGGCCTTCCTCGCTTTACGGGTGTTGAACCAGCCGACCCAGCATGTTCCCAATCCCAGTTCTTCAGCCTGAAGCACGAGATGCTCACCCGCAATTCCTATATCGAGCAGATGAAAATGGATGTTTTGGATCTGTTTTCCCACCCGATGCGCGATGACATTCAGCCGGGCCAAGATCACGATGAGGACAGGCGCTCGTTTGGCAAATCTCGAGATCGAATATATGCCGGAAAACACCTCATCACAGAATTTCTGCTTCAGGTCTGGATCGTCGAGGACCAGGAAGCGCCATGGCTGAGCATTATCCGCAGAAGGGGCCAGGCGGGCGGCTTCAATACATTGAAGGACCTTCTCTCTTTCCACAGGCCTATCGATGTAGCGCCGAATGCTCCTTCGGCCTTCGACAATTCTTTGAAAGGGAGTTTTGCTATTTGGCATTGAGCTTGAGTAGCTCCGCTCTTTCGAGCACACGGAAATAGGCCAGGATTTTATTCGGATCGACCGGGCCGAATTCTGCGGAAACAGCTCTCGAGATATCGAAAACATTGCGCTGGCCATCCACATAATTCAATGCCTCATAAGCCGCATAACGTGAAAGCCCTGTATCATCCAATGCCTTGGGACCGAGTTTCTGAGTGATATAACCCTCCTGGAGCGGACAGATAAAATCTTCTTCTCTGACAGGCACGATTTTCCGAAGGTTCTTTTCCACTTCGGTCAGAGAGATGGACCGAGGTTCCAGGCTTTTTTGACTGCAGAGGTTTTTGTACTTTTTTTCCACCTCTTCGCGAAACGCAGATCCCAACGCTTCGATGTTCCTGGTCATCTGTACGATATCCCTGTTGTACTTAGGATCCGTCGCAAAAACCGATGTGGAGAGGACAGATTGCGTTTCTCTGTGTGTCGAGTGTTCGATGACATTCATGACTTGTTGAAAAGTCTTATGGAGATCTTTTGCATCAGCTTCACACATTTGAGCGAGGCTGTCGTAATAATCCGCAGAGAGTCGCGCGAGTCCGTTCCTGTTGATCAGCCGGGCCATCTCCTTGGCCTCTTTTTCCGACGCATTCGCCATGTAAACCATGGACCCCAGTGCGACAAAACAGACACGACGAAGCTCGGAGGCATCCACTTTGTCCGGCGTATCCAGGCTTGTGTGATGGAACGTGTCGCCATGACCGAACATGACCGCTGGCACACGCAAGGCTCCGTCATTGAAGATGTAGTGATCGCTTCCCCCACTGAAGGGACGCACTCTGTAGGCAAATGGATGAGAACTGCCGTTCATACTCTTTAACCCTAAGCGATCCGCAAGTTTCGTGAAGTTTACGACCACATCGTTGAGATAGCTGGGCACGGAATCAGGAGTGCAGGTGATATTGAACGTCCCCCCAGTTAAATGGAGGTCTTCGCCGATCATATCGCAATTGATGACAGCCAATGTATTGCGAGTCCTTTGCAGGTGGGCCTGAATATAGGGAACCGTGCCATAGAATTCCGGGACCCATAGAAACCGGATCGTCCTCTTCGGCGGTTCGATAAGACCTTTGTCCACAATGCTTTTTAAAGCACGGGCCATCTCCAGCATTCCCCCACTCCCGCTGGCGTTATCATTGGCGCTGGGGAGCGGATGACAGAGATGACCGATGATCAGCAACTCTTTTTCCGCCTCTTCACTCCCGGAGAAAGATACCGTCAGCACTTCTACCTGGCTGTCATAGTACTCGGCGTCCACAAAGGCTTTCAGCACGACTTTTTGGCCCTCCTCCAGCTTTTTTTTCAGATGCCATCCCTGATTTTTGCTAACATTGAAGCCGAATCCGATCTCTTCCTTCTCCTCCCAGCGAGGCCAGATGGCCGTGTAACGGATCATGTTGGGATATCCGGGGCGAACATCAGGGGGATACCAGGTAACGACGCCCAAAGCTCCCCTTTCGACGACCGCCTCTCGCATAACATTTCCCGTGTACGCGGTTGCCAGGACGATCTTGCCTTTAACATCCTTTCCTTGGTAAGCCTCGTCCCCGACTCCAGTCCCCACATCGATGAGCTCCGCCTCGACATCGGCAGAGTTGCTGTGTTTAACCAGTGTCAGAGGGATTTCCTCGTAAGAACACAACCGTTCACGCTCGGGGGAAACCATCCAGAGCTCGGCCTTTTTCGCCCGCCAGCCGATCGGCGTCTGATAGGTGTAATAATACCTCGAACCATTGGAAGGCCAACCCTCGATGGCTGCATCGGTGTATCCCATTTTCTCCAGTTCTTTTTGGATCATGACAGCCGAGTCGTGCCATCCTTCCGAAGCCTGGATCCGGTCGAAATGAGAGATGAGCACAGTGTAATTGAACGCTATTTCCCCGGAAACCTCATCCACCAATGCCTGCGTAAGCTTTTTGGATGCAAGCGGGTTTTCTTCGGCCATCAGGTTTAGTGAAAGGCACACAATCAGAATAAAGAAAAAAATGTTTCTCATAAAACGCATTCTCCATCCTCCTTTCTCTTTCAATGATCGAACACTTTTTTCTATCACAAATAAAAATCTTTTGAAATATGATTTTTGTCTTGCGTAACCAAAACATCTTTAATAGTATAGACAGACCGAGAGGACCCGGATGAAAGCCTTCCTCAACGCCATCAAAGGATTCAAAGCCACGAAAAAAACGGTCCGTATGGTGATCCTTATTTTTGTCCTCAACCTTGCATTTGCCGTTATTCTCGCCGTGCCGATGTATCATTCCCTCAAAGAATCCTTCGGAGACAGCCTCGTGGGCGAGACCATGGCTAAAGGCTTCGATATGCTGTGGTGGGAAGAGTATAGAGATCAAAGCGAAGGCTTAGAAAAAACGTTCGTTCCTTCCATCATCGGCAAAGGAGCGATCCTCGACAATCTCGAGGGCCTCGTCCTGATGAACTTTCTCGAGCTCCCTCCTTCGATTCTGATTATGGGGCTCGTATACATCCTCCTCAGGACATTCCTGGCTGGAGGGATCGTTTCAACATTCCACAACAAGACAAAAAATTTTTATCCCAAAAGATTCTTCGGCGAAGCGGCGGGCCTATTTTTCCGTTTCTTTGGCGTGACGCTCCTTTCGTTTATCTTATTCTTCGGATTTCTATTCCCTATCCATCGATGGTTTAACGCCTTACAGAATAATGTTGCGCAACACGCATTCTCGGAAATCACGCCCTTTGCCCTCGGAATCTTTTTTAGCACCGTGATGCTGTTCCTTATATTTTTTCTTCAAATGGCATTTGACTACACGCGCATCCAGATAGTGGTGGAGGAAAGAACAGACCTCCTCACAGCCATTCGGGACGGCGTACGTTTTATCCTCAGGCACGCCGGTTCGACCCTTGCGTTGTTCTATATCTTGGTCCTCATCAATCTAGGCATAACGATTGTCTATCTGATCCTGCACAGTCTTATCCCTCAAACCTCATTTTTTTATGTATTTGTCTCATTCCTCCTACAGCAGGTCTATATCTTCGCAATCATTTTCAACCGGTGCTGGCTGTATGCCGGTGAAATTGAGCTCTATAAATACTGGCGGTAAAATCTATCAAAAACCCAACCAAAAAAACCGTATCGATCAAATTCATCTGTACGTTCGCATGAACATTTGCGAAAGAGATTGCGTACAATTTTATCCATGCTTCTACACTCTCCTAAAGAAGATAAAAAAATATGAGAAAAGATATTTACTCACGAAGGCTTTTTCTGATATAGTCTCGAAAAATGGATGTTAGAGAATCCCAGAATCCACAAAGGAGGAATTCCATGAGAAAAACCACGATATTCAGTTTGATCCTTTTACTCGGTGTGATCGGCTTCCTTGCTTGTGGGAAAAAGACAGAGACTCCAAAGGCAGGGTCGGCATCAGCTGACGATATGCTCGGTCTTCTTCCCATGAATGCCAAAGGCGTGTTTCTCGTCAATGTCCACCAGGCTATGGCCATCGAAGCTGCGGATAAGGCGATCAGAGAAAGCGATGATTACCAGAAATACCAGGAATTCATCGAAAAAACCGGGATCGATCCGCAGAAGGATATTTTCTATGTCGCTGCAGCGCTTACCTCTGATATCGGAGGAAAAGAGGAAGCGGGCGTGGCTGTCGTCAACATGAAATACGACAGAGAGACGATCCTCCCCCTTATCAAAGAGAAGCTTGCCGAAGAGGAACAGGAGATGGTCGAGAGCGATTACAGCGGCATGACACTCTATTCCGTCCAAGGCGATGAGGAGCAAGAGGGCGCTTTTGCTTTCCTGGATGAATCGAACGTGGTTGTGGGAAGTGAAAACGAAGTCAAGACCGTGATCGATATCTCACAGAAAAAAGCGGACAATATCTACAAAAACCAAGCTCTGACCGATCTCTTGGCGAAGACTGAAAAAGAGGGAATCTTGTGGGGGGCATTCCTCATCCCCGAAAAAGCCGTAGAGGAAGCCGCATCTGAAAATCCGATGATGTCCAGCTTCCAAGCGGTTAGAGCCGCGACACTGCTTTTCGACTACAAGAACCAGAATATCATGGCAGAAATTAAGCTTATGAGTACCGACGAAGAGAATAACAAAAAGATCGCGGATGCCTTGAATGGTTTTAAGGCGTTAGGCGGAATGGCTGCCGGGGAAAAGCCTGAAATCGGTGAATTGCTCAACAAGATCGAGATCTCATCAACCCCCGACCATGTCAAAGTCTACTGCAGCCTTCCCGAGGAGCTCCTGAACAAGCTCAAAAGCTCCATTCCCCAGGACGAGGACTGAGCAAAAACTCTTAAAAATATTACGTAAAGATCAGATCAGGAGTGAAAGTCTAGCTCCTTTTCCCCTAGGTAGACTATCATATCGCGCCGCTCTCTCAATTGTCTCTGATTCTTTCTAAGATAAGAGAGGAGGGAATCAATCTTGAAGGATATATTCTTGCCAGGAGAAAACAACACACGCTATCGTTAAAAATGAGGCGGTTATCAGGAATAAGATCAATACAGCCAGTGCAGGGGGTGTGGGGTTCAGACGGAAGAGCAGGAAGGCAAAACCCTCGCTTCCCTGTTGAGTGGGAAGCAAGGACTTCAGATAATGGGCGATGGCGAACCGCTGTGTCGATCCTGGAAAATACTGGATCACATTCTCCCAGCCGAAACTGAAGATCAGACCGAACATGATCGACCGCTTCAGAAACGTCCCGATCATCGTGAAGAAGGCTGAGTAACAGAGCAGCCCGAGAACGAGAACCGCCATATTTCTGAAAAGGATCTTATATAAAGAAAAATCCAGGAGATCGTTCACATTCAGGATTAAAAAGGAAAAAACCAACCCAATAACAACCATTAGCGTGATGAGCGAGGTGTAAGCGGCGTATTTTCCCAGAATAATTGCCGATTTGGGCACGGGACGTGTGGTGAGATAGGTCAGGGTCTTCCCCTCTAACTCTTCCGAACAAACAGAGGTTCCGTAAAAGAGTGCCAGGATCAAGATCAGGAACTGGAGATAGAATCCCATGATCATGTTGGAGAAAATATAGATCCCCTCGAACCGGGGCTGTCCTGTGAATATTTGGGAAAACTTGAAAATCCCGGCCAAGATCACCGGGAGAAAGCTGATGATATAAAAGACCTTGGTCTTCCTCGCTCGCCTGCCAAGAGGAAAAAAGAACAGAAAGACATCCCGGACAGAAGTCCACAGATATTTCAGCTTCCCAAATCTATTCTGTGTCATACTCACTTTCCTATCAAATAATCGAACACGGCTTGAAGATTGTCATCGGGCGATGTTATCTCGAACACTTCGATGTCGTTCTCCACAAAAAGAGAGGGCAGGATCCCGAAGAACTTTTCCCTGTTATTGGTCTCGACCAAAAGAGAATCGTCAGCAGGAATAAAATTAACTTTCAAAACGAAGTCATGTTGTATAAATTTGGACACGAGCTCTCGAGGACGACTGCATTTTATGGAGATAATGTGCGGATGAGTTTCGATCAGATCTCTGATGTAGTGAATGTCTCCCTGAGCAAATATCTTTCCCTGATGGATCAGTATGATCTTTTTAGTCATGGCTTCGATCTCGGGGAGAACATGACTGGAGACAACGATCGTTTTCCCCTCTTGTTTGTAGGATTTTATGAGACGGATTATTTTCCTCCGGCTCAAAGGATCCAGTCCGTTCAAAGGCTCGTCGAGAATGAGGATCTCCGGCTCATGGGCAATGGCCTGAGCGACCTTTATCCTCTGGCGCATACCTCGGCTGTAAGACCTTATGACTCTGTCCTTATCCGCCGTAAGCTCGACGATGTCCAGCGCTTTTTTCGCTTTCGTTTCTATTTGAGACTCCGAGAGATGATAGAGCCTCAACAATCCGGTGAGGAATTGCCAACCGGTCAGTTCATCATAGAAGGAATCCTGTTCTGGACAGAATCCAAGAGTTTTGAACAGGGAGTAATTATTTCTCACGCTTCGGCCCAAGATCTGCACAGAGCCGATGTTCGGTTTGATCTGGCCTGTGATCAGTTTCAAGAATGTGGATTTCCCCGCGCCATTGGGGCCCAGAAGGCCGGTGATGCCCGGCTCGATTGTGAGAGTGACATCGCTCAGCCCTAGAACATTCCCGTACCAGCGGGACAGATTTTGGACTTCGATAACTGGCTTCATTTGACGACCTCGACCCCTCTGATCTTCTTCTTCAAAACATAGGCCCCCAAAACACAGAATCCTGCGATGATTATAAAGGAAAAAAACCAGGGGATATCATGGGGAAGCTTTTGACCGAAAAGAAAAGCTCCCGCCTGCTTCAAGTTCTCCTTGATCGAGAGGAGGGCGAAATATTCATTCCGGAAAATCCCCATGAAGATTCCGTAGAGAATATCCGAGAATATGTACAAGCCGAAAATCAAAATGGCCACATATCTTCTGTTTTTATTGACAGAAGAGAGGAAAAGTCCATAAAAAGAAAAAAAGATCGTGATCAAAATGGAGTAGCCGATCACAGAAAAGGGCAGCAACGGGTACGCAGCGAGAAACTCAAAACTTGCCGCAAAAAGCAGTTTCATGAGGATAAAAACGATGCCCGGCAGAAGAGTTATAAAAAAGAGAAAGAATACGATCACTGACGCTTTTCCAAGAAAATAATCCCTTTTGGTGATGGGCCTTGAAAAATAAAGCTGAAGTGAATTGAATTTGAGGTCATCGGAGATCAAGCCCGCGCCACAAAAAACAAGGATCATGACCATCATGAAAAGGATATAGTCATTCGTGAAGTAAGCTTTGAAATAGGCGGGGTCGATATTGAGAAAATCAGGCATTTCCCCTTCTCTGATCATAAAGGCAAAGTCCTCCAGACGCTCGGCGACATAAATGCCCGCAAGAAAAAGAATAGCGGGTGTAAGAGCGAGGAAAAAAAGGAGCTTGAAGAATTTCTTCCGGAACGTCAGCCTTATCCCATAGCGCGTGATGGGCAACCAGTTGAGCGTCTTATCCAAAAACTCGCCATCCCAGTGTGTATACCCCTTCTCTTTGATCGTCATCAATCGACTCCCACCACTTCTGCGAACAGATCCTCCAGCGATGTCTGACTCTTGACAAAGTGTCTGATTTGATGCCCCCCAACAGAAGCCAAGCGGAATACATCCTGCGGACTCATCTCAGGAGGCATGTACACTTTGAGTGTCCCTTCCTCAGTGGATTCGACACGACACTCCATGTTCTTGAGTTCATCGATGAAGCGTTCCGTTTCTCCTTTGACCTTGAGCTCATACAGACTATAATCGAGCTGTTTCAAAGCCTGCAAATCTCCCTGATTGGCCATCTTCCCTTTGTTGAGGATAAGCACATAGGAGCACACGGACTCTATATCGGAGAGAATATGTGAGGATATCAGCACCTGAATATCCTTCTTGGATGAAATATCCATGATGAGCTCGAGAATCTCCTGCCTTCCCTGCGGATCCAAACCGCTGGTGGGCTCATCCAGGAAGATGAGCTTGGGGTCGTGAACCAGCGCTTGGGCCAGCTTGAGGCGCTGCCTCATGCCACTTGAATATGTCTCCAAATTTCGGTACCGACTTTCTTCCAGACCGACATAAAAAAGCACTTCATGGGCCCTTTTCATGGCCTCTTGACGGGGCATCCCAGATAATTCACCCAGATAAGAGGTAAAAGACACCGCATCGATGTTTGTGATCAAACAATCATCCTCCGGCATGTATCCCACATAACGCCTGATCATCCTCTGCTGTGTTTTTATATCGTACCCAAGGACCCGGCCCTCCCCTGTCTCCGGTTTGAGAAAGCCTAAAAGGATACGCAAGAGTGTGCTTTTTCCCGCTCCGTTGGGCCCCAGAAGTCCAATCGCTCCTGGAGGCAAGGAAATATCCACTCCGACCAGGGCTTTGATCTTTCCGTAGCTAAAATGCAGGTTCTTTATCTCGACACTCATACTTTTCCCACACTGGACTATTCATAAAAAATGTCGATACTTTGATCGACAAAAGCAATATCAATCAGTTATAGCATCCTTTCAGCGAATCACCATGACTTTGCCGTTATCAATTTGCTTTTTTTAGCAATCGGCATTTTTTACCTTT
>JASFEP010000024.1:0-21822 GCA_050124775.1 Candidatus Aminicenantota bacterium | reverse complement strand
CTCCTATCCATGCCAACCATGATCTCCAACCTGCCCTCCTTTGCGACGGATTGGATAAATCCTCATTGGAAATACACCTATGTCAAGCTCTATCCTCGGGTGGAGGTAGCTGGATTAGAAAAACAGATCCAGAGGGCTGCAGATATTGCCGCTAAAGCCTACGCCGAACGATTCAACCGGAAATGGCAGCTCTACGAGTACTTTTTGCAACCCGTCGCCCGGATCCATATGCACTCTCAGCTGAACGGAGAGCTCGAACCCCCTGGCAATTGGTATTACCTTTATATCTATTCCATAGTGGCTTTTCTTATTCTTCTCATCGGCTGCATGAATTTTATCAATCTTTCTGCGGCCCTTTCGACAACCCGCACTCAAGAGGTCGGACTGCGCAGGGTAGTCGGCGCACAGAGCCGGCAGCTCATCGGTCAGTTCCTGGGAGAATCATTCCTGATCACTCTTTTGGCCTTCGCTGTGGGATTCGGACTGATCGGATTCCTCCTCAATCCTTTTAACCGTATGGCAGGAACGGAGCTCACCATGAGCGGTCTTACCCAGCTTCCAGTGATGCTTTCATTGCTCGCACTTCTTATCTTCGTCGCTGTCGGATCCGGGGGGTATCCCGCTTTTATCCTGACCGCTCTCAAACCGGTCCAGATACTCCGGGGCAAGGCCTTAGCCTCATCACGAGGCACCCTTCTCCAGAAATTGCTGGTAGTGGGACAGTTCGCCATTTCCATATTCCTTGTGGTCTGTACCTTGACCGTCTTCAAACAGCTCGATTTTATGCGGGGGCGCGCACTGGGACTCGAGCTCGACCAAAAACTTCTACTCCGTGTCAAGAGCAACATGAATCACCTGCGCAGGGACTACGAAGCCATCAAGCAGGACTTCCTCCAACATTCCTCGATTTTGGGTGCTACAGTTTCCTCACGGGTGCCGGGGGACCGATCTGGAGCTGGTTATTACTTGACTCCAAATGAAGGTGATTTTCAAAACGCCCCCCGATGCAAGGTCATAACTGTAGATTATGATTTTATTCCGGAATACGGAATTCAAATGGCCAAGGGAAGAGCTTTCGACCGAAACGCGGGCAACGATGAGGCCGAAGCCTATGTGATCAACCTGGCCGCTGTCACGCATCTGGGGTTTTCTTCACCTGAAGAAGCTCTGGGGCAACGCTTCATGGCTCATTACCACCGGATAACAAAACGTATTGTCGGTGTGACAGACAATTTTCACTTCGTGGGCATGCATGATGCAGTGGAGCCCTATATTCTGGATATCGAAAATTCCCTTTTCAGCACCATCACCCTTTCCATTCGGGTCGAAAACATGAGGGATATGATGGCATTCGTCGAAAAGAAATGGAACACCCATTTTCCCGGAGTGCCCTTTGAGTATTCATTTTTAGATGAAAATTTCGACAGACTCTATCGATACGAAGCTCAAATGAGTAAACTTCTGGGGATCATAACCTCACTGGGATTCGTAATCGCCTGTCTGGGTCTTTTCGGACTGGCTTCATTTGTCGTGCGCCGCAGGACCAAAGAGATCGGTATCCGCAAGGTTTTGGGTGCATCCACATCGGATATCATCAACATGCTGTCCCGGAAATTCCTTATCCTAATTCTGGTTTCGATTGTCGTGTCCTTCCCGATGGCCTATTTCGCTATGAACAAATGGCTACAGGATTTTGCGTATCGCGTTGAATTGACCGGTTTTGTTTTCGTGATCGCCGCTGCAGGAGCCTTTGCCATCGCCCTGGCCACCGTCAGCCTTCAGGGTATCCGCGCCGCCACTGCCAATCCCGTCAATTCCCTCAGAGACGAATAAATGCGAATTCATATCAATACAAAGCCCTCGTTGCAGTCCGGTTAGGTTTTGTCACTCCTAGTTAGTCCATTCATTTCTTACAGGCTTCTCCCTCGACTTTTATGCTTGAGAAAGCTGGAAGGGCACCGATTCGTGAATCGTACAAGACAGGCTTTTATCCATACAAATCCAAAATTGTGCTTTATGTTTTATATACAAGATGTTAAATACTATGCTGAAGGTATGTCGCGGACAGTGCAACCGTTTTCAGAAAAAGAAAGGTACAAATTGGACGATGGAGCTTAAAGATCTAGGATTCGACGACTGGTTTGAGGAAAAGTTAAAAGAAATCGAGCAGCCCGAATCCACTATTGCCCGGGTTTCCACAGTCCACAAAAACAATTACCTCATCAGAAACACAGATACAGAAATCCCCGCAGAGATCACGGGAAAGCTCATGTATGGGGTTGAAGAGAATCTCGATCTTCCCGTTGTGGGCGATTGGGTTTCTGTCGAATACTTTAACGAAAACACCTTGGCGATCATCCACGACATATTACAGAGAAAAACGCTCCTAAAAAGAAAAGTAGCGGGAAGAGACGTCGACTATCAGCCGATAGCTTCGAACATCGACATCGCATTTATCGTTCAATCCGTAGAAATCGATTTCAACCTGCGGAGGCTCGAGCGGTATTTGGTCATGATCCACGAAGGTCAAATCGAACCCATCATTTTGCTCAGTAAAACGGATCTCATCCCCAGAGAACAACTGGAGCAAGAGATCGCAGCGATTCAAGGCATAAATCCTAACTGCGAAATAATCGCCTTCAGCAATAAAACCGGTGAGGGACTGGAAGATATTCAAAAAGTACTTGAACCAGGGAAAACGGTTTGTCTCCTGGGATCCTCCGGAGTGGGAAAAACGACTTTAATCAATAGACTCATGGGAGAAAATATTTATCGCACAGATGCCGTTCGCGAAAAAGACGGGAAAGGAAGGCACATCACAGCGCGCCGGCAATTGATCCTCCTCGAGCAGGGCGGACTGATCATCGATACACCGGGGATGAGAGAATTGGGAAATATCGGAGTGAGTGGGGGGATAAAGGAAACCTTTGGGGATATCTTCGAACTGGCCAGGAATTGCCGGTTTAAAGACTGCACTCACACAGAGGAACCGGGCTGTTCAGTCATTCATGCCGTTGAAGTGGGTGAATTGAGTGCAAAGCGGTATCAAAATTATTTAAAATTGAGGAAAGAGTCGGAGTTTTACGAGATGTCCTATTTGGAGAGGCGCAAAAAAGAAAAATCTTTTGCCAAGATGTGTAAAACAGTCAAAGAGCATTATAAAAGAAAGATATAATTCCTGCAGTACCTTCTGAATTTGCCCTCGCAGGCCGGAGATTTTAGATCACCCCCAACACTTCTGATTGACCGCAAAATTTCAGTGTGCTACATTTATCCGTCAAATCAAACATACCCAACGAGGGTAACACGATCAGGAGGAAGAGCAAAATGAACAAGATTGAATGGGACGACAGCCTCTCAGTGAAAGTGGATCTGATCGATGAACAGCACAAGATGCTTATCCAGAGATTGGCGGATCTGTCAGATGCTTTCAGTCGAGGATTGGAACAGAATAAGGTGATGAAGACACTCGAATTTATGATCGACTATACAGATTTTCACTTCTCCGCTGAAGAAAAAGTCATGGCAGAGAATGACTATCCTGGATTCGGAGAACAAAAACGACAACACGAGGAATTCAGGACAACATTGAACAACATCGTGGAAGATTATAAAGAGGAAGGGACGACTACGGCGATCGCGGAGTCGATCAATGTCTTCCTCCTCAACTGGCTCATCAAACACATAAAGGGATCTGACACCAAATTGGGTCAATTTTTGACCGACAAAGGATTTGAAAACCCCGATAAGATTAAGATCTGACTTGTTTTATGTATTTCTTGAGATTCTTTAAGTCTTCCAATAAACTGTGGACGTTGTCATATCTATCGGCCGGTTTTTTTTCCAAACACCGGAACGCGATATGCTCGATTGGTTCTGGCAATTCCGGCCTCAGTTGAGATATTGGCTCAGGTTTCACCTCAAGGATATTATACATTGTTTTGGTAATCGACTTTCCTTGGTAGGGATTCTGTCCCGAAGCCATCTCGTAAAGCATGGTGCCAAAAGAAAAGATATCCGAAGGGATGTGTACATCATGACCTTCTATCTGTTCTGGAGACATGTACGCCAAGGTCCCAACGATCATGCCTCGCTGGGTGAGCTTTGGGGGAAGAGTCATCGTTTTTCCAATTCTATCTCCCTCCTCGTGGACAGATTCCACGGCCTTAGATAGGCCAAAATCGAGTATTTTGAGCCGGCCTTTTTCTGTGAGCATCACATTCTCCGGCTTAAGATCTCTATGGATGAATCCTTGGGAGTGGGCCTCGGCTAGGCCCTCGGCAATTTGAATCGATATGTCGAGGAGTTGATCGAAGGGCAGGGCTTGCGGACGATCTAGCATCTCCCGTAAAGAATAACCCTCGATCAGCTCCATGGCAATAAAGGGAGATCCTTCAGAGATCGAATGTTCCAATTCATCTGGGATCGAGACGGATCCCTCTACAACCTGATTTACCTCATAAACAGTGCAGATATTGGGATGGTTGAGTGCTGCGGCTGTTCGCGCCTCCTGTAAAAAGCGGGCGCGTCCTTTATTGCCTCCGAGCGGCTCCAAGGAAAGGAATTTCAGTGCAACCTTTCTTTTGAGCACTGTATCTTCCGCCCTATAGACAACACCCATACCCCCTGCACCGAGCTTATCCAGGATTTTGTAATGAATCTTTATCGGAGGAATTTTTTCTTTGATACCCAATTCATCTGCAACAAGACCCGCAAGCCACCCATCCACGGATGCAGGCCCAAAGTCCAGCATAGCCGTATGATGAGTCAGATCATCCAATTTCAGCGCAGCTTCGGAGATAGGATTAAAACCCAGCTTTGTCGCTGCAGGGGCATAGGTCGGCAGGTCGATGACTGTCAGATACACGCGCCGGAGCAGCGGACGTAGCTCCATATAAGTCCGTTTGATATCCAACCAGCAAGCTGCCTGTACCGGTGAAGGAGCTTCACCATGCACATGACTGAGCCATCGCCGCAAAAATAGAACGGACTGATTCTCAGGGACTGGATTCTCGCTCACATGTAACCACCAGGCTTTTAAAACAGGGTCTTCCTGAAAATCCTCCGCATCGACATTGTTGGGATCGAAGCAACAGTAATAGCCGACGACCGATCCTTCCTCTCCGCGTACGACATGAAAGGTCTGGGGATATTTTTTCCACCAGAGCTTCAGAAGCCCGGCTGCATCGGGGCTCTCGTGTCGGTTTGTGATTTCATAAATTGCAGCCTGGTCCTCGATATTAGCGGGTTCGACTGCGAACTGTTGAGACCCGCTGGGGAAAAACGCTTCACGCACAACAGGATTCTCTATGAGATAGAGCATGTCAGCGGTATACCGCCAGAGCTCTCTGGCCCCTATATTTTTCACTTCTTTGCGCAGCTGTTTCCATGCCGATCGTCTGTACTCAAGATAGCGACTCGGATCGGAAGCGCGCAACGAAGCCGCAATGGCCTCATGAACCGCATCATGAACTCTGAGTCCATCACGCATAGCGTCCACAAAGGCTAACGCACTCAATTTATTGTATACCTCCTGAGTGGAAGTATCAGGCAGCATCGCTCCAAGGAGTGATTGCGTAATCCGTCTGGCGACCGAAGCCGCCTCTAGAGCTTCCCGAGTCGCAGCGTCTGCAACATCGACAAGGAAAAGCCGAGAAAGCTCTTGAATGATCTTATGTTCATCCATATCCTGGAGATCCAGGCTCGGACGTTCCAGAGCAGCAGAGGCTGCTAGCTTGAGCGTAAGTGGATGGCCATGCGCGAACTTGTTGATGCGCTGGGAATTCCTTTCGGAGATACCAGCACGAAGCAGAAGTTGCAATGCATCACCTCTGTTGAGCGGTCCCAGAGCTATACTTCCGAACAATCCCTGCCATTCAGGGGCTGTCAACCAGCCAGGAGCTGGGGGTTCCCGGCCGACAAGAATGACACGGATATTCTCTGATAGAGCTGGCACGAATACTTGGCGTAACCAAGTATCCATCAGACGGAATAATTCGTAGGTTTCTATTACGAGAAAGACCCGGGAACCCAGATTTCCCAGTTGACTCACAACTTCTTCCAATGTAGGATTTTCAAGCCCGATCGCGTTTCCCAATTCTTGGAGAAATCCACGCTCAGTGGGTTCGATCAGAGGGCTATCCAATATGACAACAGTAGCCCCCTGCTCTTTAGCCCGCACTGAAAACGCTCGCACCAATGCGGATTTTCCGACACCCCCTATGCCATGGACATGCACAACAAGCGGACATTCCTCTTCCAGGCATTTAAGAAGAGTTGCCATCTCTTGATTCCTGCCGACAAAGTTCTCGAGTGCACGCTGAACAAGCAGATCTTTCATTCGACGAGGCAATTGATCACCTCCAAAGCAGATTTATTGAGTATAAAAGAGATATCGATGTCCGAATAAGTTCTCAGATGAACTCCCTCTTTTAAGCTTATTGCCGTCTTATCAAAATTACTATAAAGAAAAATATTGGAATAGGCAATAAAAACCTGTCCAGATTTTACCTTCCATATCTCATCATTCTTATGAGGACAAAGTTGAGCGCTGTATTGGATTGATATTGCGTGTATTATGGCTTCAAACTCAAGGGATCTTTCGATCCCATACATACATTCAGGAAAATTGATCGGTTGATGCGCCTTCCAGTATTTTTTTGAGGTTCTCGCCTTCGGCCCCGACATGTTTATCATGAAGTGCAATGTTGTCTTTCATATGTTTTTTTAAAAGTCTTTGAAAAAACGTCCCAAACCTCATATAAGTTATGGCAGTAAACACACAACTCGAACCTTCGGGATGGATCTGCCACTCAACTTTTGGAGACACGATCGATACCGGAAAGCTAAATTTAAAAACAATTTTGCTGTTAGGGATGACCTCCACGCAGGTTCCTCTATATTTTGTTAACTTTCCCTTCACATATTGTTCTGCATAAAATGTCGTCCCTTCCTCTAGGGGTTCACCTTTTATCCATCGAAACAATACATGATCTTCGGGATGCCAGGTTGTGTAATTCTTGTCCAGGTTTACGAAAAAATCCCATATCCTTTCGGGTGTGGTTTCAATCTCTATGGAATGCGTCAATGTTGATGGTCTGGATGATCCCATTCATTCCTCCCGAAATATTTGTGGATCGAATCACACGTGTTCTAGTCCGCCGTTATATTTATGGGTTTGAATGTCGATAGGACCCGCTCGGCTCTCCATTTGTGTTTAAAATCCCTTTCTCCCTCTATCTTAGTAAAACCCTCCATAACGTGGCCTTTGACAAATCCGACAATATGAATCTTTTCCGTGTTCCCTTTGCTTTTCTTACCCAGTGTGAACTCCAACCTGTCCGCCCTTATTTTCCCATCCTTAATGGACACCGGAATCGAAGAAGACCCTTCATATGCCTTTGCTTCGATCTCCTGAAATGTTTGTTCTATCTCCAATGAATATTGAGTACTGCCGGAAATATTTGGCATGGTCCATCTCCATACACCCGTGACATTGGCAGGCATAATCCATAAATAAACATTGTGTCTGTCCCAGTTACTTCCCAAAACAAAGGAGTTAGGCTCGAAGGGATCATAGGCAATCGGAACGTCATCACGGCCACCGTTTAAAAATTTGCTTTCCTCAGGATCCCATTGGCCCATGTTGAAATCATGGGAGACGATTCTTGTCCCGGGGCTGAGTTCACGGAACAGCTTGGGCCGTAATCTGAGATTGACCTTAGAGAGAAGATAAAGAGTCACCACAGTTGCCCGGCTGATATCCGCCTCGAAGAGATCGCTCAGAATGAATTCCACTCTGTCTGACACTCCGGCCTTGATGGCGTTTTCCCGGCTCTCCTTGATGCGGATTGGGTCAATATCGATCCCCACACCCCGACAGCCTGTCTCTTTCGCTGCCGTGATGACAATGCGTCCATCGCCGCAGCCGAGGTCATAAACCAAATCATCTTTGCCCACGTCCGCCATTCTTATCATTTCGGCAACGACCTCTTCAGGAGTCGATACATACGGCACCTCCGGCCTTTTTTGCTGGAATTGGGCCGGGATTAAAAGTGTAAGAACGAATAGGGAAAGTAGTCCTGAAAGGATTTTTTGATTTGCACTCTTATTCTTCGCCATCTGAACAGCTCCTTAAGCAATCGTTTTATTCAAATCAGAATTGTATCAGTTTTCTCTGGACAATTTAAATACCTTATATTATTCAGTGAAAATAACAATCATTCATCATTTATCCGTTAAAAACCAGGATTGCACTGGAATGTTTAGAAGTATAGAATTTGAGTATTGAATATTTCACATTCAAAATTGGAGTCGAAACGATGAAAATCCGATCATCGATCCTTTGTTTATGTATTCTGATTGGTTCGGGATTCTGCACGAAAAAAACTCAAGAGCCGGATATCTTGCCCGCAGTCCCTGAAGGGGCTCAGGCGATTTCTTTGATTGGCGAGCCACTCTATGCCTCAAAACCTTCAGAAAGCACGCTGGCAAAGCTCGAGGAAGCCAAAAAGTCGTACGACGCCGATCCGGATACTGCCGAGAACATCATCTGGTTGGGCCGCCGGACAGCTTATGCAGGCGATTACCGGGAGGCCATCTGCATATACACCGAAGGGATCAGCAAGTTTCGGGATGATGCCCGGTTCTATCGCCATAGGGGACATCGCTATATTTCGATACGGGAGTTCGAAAGAGCTGCGCAGGATTTCGAGAGAGCCGTTACCTTGATCGACGGCAAAGAGGACAGGATCGAACCGGACGGAATGCCCAACGCTATGAATATTCCAGTGAGCACTCTCCATACGAACATCTGGTACCACCTCGGACTGGCATACTATCTGAAGGGTGATCTGGAGAACGCTCTTCGGGTGTACCGCAAGGGGATCGAGGCCTCCACAAACGACGACATGCTCGTGGCCACCACACACTGGCTTTACATGACCCTGCGTCTGCTGGGCAAGGAAAAGGACGCAGAAATATCTTTGAAGTCCATTCACAAAGACATGAATATCATCGAGAACGAAGCCTACTATCGCCTCTGCTTATTCTACAAAAAAGAACTTGCTCTGGAAGAAATAGCAGGGGATGAATTCTCCGAGATCATGAACGATGCGGCCGCCTATGGTATAGGAAATTGGTTTCTCTACAATGGACAAAAAGACAAGGCGAAACAAATATTCGAACGCATTCTCGATGATACCACCTGGGCATCCTTCGGCTACATCGCTGCAGAAGCAGATATGATTCGAGAGTTCGGAGAGTAGAAATACGACACCTCTCAATTATAACCGTTTGGATTTAAAGGCGATTCGCACTTAGACGATGAGTCGCCGCTCGTCCTTGACGACATTCAGAACGATGTGAGTGATCGTTCGTTCCACATATTTGAGGTTGAGAACATATTTGATAAATGTGTTCAGGTCTTCCCTGTCCTTAAAACGCGCGCACATGAGCGAATCCCATTCACCCGTGACATCGTAGATCGCAAAAACATGGGGGTCTTCGGCGATCTTTTCCTGCGTTTCTATGAGTTTGCCGTTGGAAATACGAATAGCGATAATTGCCGTTAAATCAAAGCCGAAATACTTCGGATCGAGGACCGGGATATATCCCTTGACGGCACCCGCTTCTTCGAGTTTTTTGACCTTGTCAATGACCGCCGGGGCAGATACACCGATCTCTTTTGCGATCTCCCGGAAGCTTTTCCGTGAATTCTGATTCAGGACTCTTATGATCTTTTTTTCCATATCATCGGCCATTGGATATCCTTTCAATCGTAAGAGATTATATGAAATAAACAGACAATTGTCAAGCATTTTGTAATTTATTCTTGACAATTATAATATTATATACTATATTTCATTACTATTATATTTGAACACAATACACAGAAGGAGACAAACTTAAACCATGAGATAAAGGATTAAAACGATGAAAATCTTCCTTCGCTTCTGGGAGTGAGAATGAGATGAGCTGGAAAGAATTTTTGGTGGAACGTGCGCGTAAAACCGCAAGCCGGCGAAAACGGATATACGGCATCGAGCCCGCATCTCGGGTTGCAGTTTTGCTCACAGAGGAAACTCCTGCTCTGCGCGTCCGTGAAACAAGCCGCTTGCTCGCCTATCTCCTTTTCAAATCCCCCCAGAGACGCTTAGAGCTGTTCTGGAAGTATATCACAGATAAAGACACTCCCGTGCGAAGGCAACAGATAGAGGCTCTGGCGGAAGATCTTCGCCCCCATCTTAGCGAAAACTGCCGTGTGGCCGTAAACTATTTTGAGCGAAGGAACTATAGCAGGGACCTGGCCCGGGTTCCCGCATTGATGGAAAAAATTCTCCACCGCACAACTCCTACCCTTGTCGTCCAGGCAAAAACTGAAAAGGACATCTCTTCCCTCCTTTCTTACTGCAATTCTAAGGAAATAGCGGTCTTTCCAAGGGGATCAGGTTCATTCGCTTTGGGAGGATCTGTCCCAACACGGAATGGGATCGTTATCGATTTATCTCCGATGATGGCCGTTCTTGAAGTCGACCCCGAAGCTCAAACTGTGCGGGTACAACCCGGCGCTCGTTGGGCGGATGTGGCCACCCAACTTGAGCCCTATGGACTCATTCCCCGCACATCCCCCACCAGCCGGTTTTCTACTGTGGCCGGATGGATCTCAACAGGCGGGATGGGATTGGACAGTTATGCCTATGGAAGAGTCCACGATTCCGTGATCTCTATCCGCGTAGCACGACCGGACGGCTCAATAGTGATGCTCAACTCGAAAGATGATTCCATAAAAGACCTGTTCGAGACAGAAGGACAACTTGGTATTCTTACAGAAATAACACTGCGTGTCCGGCCCAAGCCAGGATACAGTGGAGCCGGGATTATCACTTTCAGCGATCGGGCTCGGGCGTTCGAATTCTTGGATGAGGTCACAAGCGGTGACTTTCAGCCATCACATATCGTTTTTTTTGACCGAGAATACCAGAAAAGGGAGAATGTCCTCTTTAAAGATCAAACCCAACTCGAAAACCCGATAGTGCCGGAAAAGGAGACAATTCTTCTTCATTTCGACATCCCGGAAGATGAGCAGAAATTCACATCATTTTTGCACGGAAACTCACAAACGCTCTCGGCAGAGGGAGCCACTGTCCATCCAGAAAATGGAGCGGCTGCCCGTTACATGTGGGCGAACCGGTATTTCCCGCTCAAAGCCCAGCGCATCGGCCCTGGACTCCTTGGATCAGAGGTTCTCCTTCCCAGAAAAAACATATTGAAATATTTCACAAAGGTCGAAAAACTGTCTCGCCATTTACAAATAGAGCCCGCCATGGAAGTGATCCTATGTGGCAACAACCAACCCCATAATACGGAATCCTTTTCCTATAATCAGGGATCAAATTCCTACCTTCTCATCGTATCGTTCTGTTGTGATTATTCAAAGCCTTTCCATTATGTTATGAGCCTTTTATACATTCAGCTTCTTGTCTGGATGGCCATACGTCAACAAGGAGCACCCTACGGAGTGGGAATTTGGAATACTCCTTTTGTTAAAAAGAAGTACCCCCTTGGTGAACTCAACAAGCTCAAGAAGGTTAAGGCTAAGATAGATCCCAATGGAATATTGAATCCAAACAAATTTTTTAAGGTCAAAGGACGATTTTTCAGCCTCCCATCGCTTTTCCTCCGCCCTCTGATCTTTCGTCCGGTATTGGCCATGTCTCAACTTATTTCACCAGTTCTCGGGCTGGTCGCGAGACTCACCGGACCCAAGCCGCAGAGCGGATGGGACATTCCTGCCATAGAGGCGAACGGAGGCGAAGACCTCTTGCACCAAAGCGCATCAAGATGCACTTCATGCGGGGCCTGTATCTCCGTCTGTCCAGCTTACCAAATCACTCATAACGAGCTGGTCACCGGACGGGCGAAATTGAGGATGGCAGAGGCGATGACGAATGGTATTCAATTGGAAAGGTCAGAGGCCCATGCAGCCTTCCAATGCCTTCACTGCGGTCTCTGCGAGGAAGTCTGTCAGACCCATTTGCCGCTCCGCGATTGTTATCTCTTGCTCGAGGATCGGCTGGAAAACCGGTTTGGATCTCCTGAGGATTCCGTGCAGAATTTTATCGAAGAACTCGATAATCGACGGGAGTTCATAAGGAATGTTTTTTCTCTGGATCTGCCCGATTGGTCGCCGGATGAAAAAATGGCCAGAGTCCCGGTTGCCGAGCGTTCAGAAAACCGAGGAACGGCATGATCCGCCCCAAACGCCTTTCACCGAGACCGACACCCTCACGCTATCCGATAGTAACCCCCTATATCATTCTTCGTAGCGACCGCTGCATAAACTGCGGCACCTGTATCGACGCCTGCATTTATGACTGTCATTATCGGCGAGAGGATGATCCGCGTAAAATGGCCGATCCCAAGGAGAACTGCTGCAAAAATTGTTTTGCCTGCATCAACCGCTGTCCTCGGGAAGCGCTGAGCATGAAGACAAACGAAGAGTTTCTGAGGTTGGGAGATCGCACATACACGCCGGAGAGGATCCGCTCGATTCTTGAGCAAGCTGAACAGGGAAAGATACCGGTCAGCGGCGCCGGTTACAGAGGATATTTCGATGGAGAATACTACGACAATATCTGGACTGATATGTCCGAGATCGTGCGCCCCACCCGGGACGGTATCCATGGAAGGGAACACATTTCGACCACCGTCACCCTCGGGCAAATGACCAGAGATCTATGCGGTATGGCGTTCGATGAAAAAGGCAACCTCAAATCGCTTATTCCTCTCAACAGGGAGATCCCCATCCCTATAATTTTTGGACTCATGCCCTTTTTCCCAGGGCATACAGCGATCTCGGCTCTGGCGCTGGCCGCGAGCAAACTGACGACTTATCTCACGATCCCTGCAAAAAATGCGACTCAAGAATTAAAGGATTATTACAGCCATTTGCTTATCCGGGTCGGGCACAAAGAGATCGAACAGTATAAAGATATTATCGAATGGGCTACGATCGTCGAGTTCGTGCCCGAGATGGATCCGATCGCTGGAATCGCCAGGGTCAGAGAAATCAATTCCAATGTGCTCACGGTTATTCAAGTCCCGGTATCGGCGGGAGTGGAGAGGAAAATCCTGGAACTTGTACGCAGTGGGGCCGAAACCATACACTTGAGTGCAAACATTCATGGGAAGGGAGCAAAGTGTGTTACACTTCTGGACTCCCTGCGAAAAACCCATAGGCTTCTAGTTGAAGAAGGCCTGCGAGACAGGATAACGCTCCTAGCTTCCGGCGGAATCGCCGCGGCCGAACACGTCCCCAAAACCATCATTCTGGGTGCTGATGCGGTTGTGGTGGACATTCCATTACTCATCGCCATGGATGTTCTGAAATGGGTCCCTGAAAAAAACGGGAACAAACAGCCCCTCCCTAAGGGGATCGAAGAGCTCGACCCTCGTTGGGGAGCTTCCCGTGTCATCAATCTTTTGCTCTCATGGAAGGACCAGTTGCTCGAAGTTTTGGGCGCTATGGGGCTTCGTGATGTCCGGAGATTGCGGGGAGAGACCGGCCGTGCCATTTTTGCCGATGAGGAACGAAAAAATTTCCTCGAACGGTTGAAGAATAAGCCGGAAAGTGCCGGAAAGATCGGGCCCGTAAATCCTATCGATGGCCATTTCGACAACATGCTAAAAGATAAGCAATATACGGACGAACCGCTTCCTCATATCAAAGCGAAGTTTATCCCTGACAGGTTCAGCATCAAACACGGTGAATGGCGCGTCCATGTGGACCGCACAAAGTGTACGGACTGTACGCTCTGTGCCGTCAGTTGCAAGTATGATGCTCACCGGAGGATCGACGGAAAAACCAGCCTGGATGAACCGATCCACAGCCGTTGCATCGGCTCATCGTGCACAGATAACGACTGGTGTTGTGTCCATGTCTGTCCCTGGGAGGCTATCACGATCGTCAAAGACCCGGAAGAAGCGGTGCTGGGCGACCCGCGGTGGACACCTTCTCTTCTTCGCGAAACCTACCGGATCGCGAGGAGTGGTTCAGAGACGATGTTGTCCCCTGAAGAGCAGACCGGCGAATCAGGGGGTGGATTCGACAAATTATTCCTTGCCAAATCTTTACCTCATGTAAAGCCATACAAAGGACGTGTTGATCTGGCCATGCCGTTGAATAAGAGGGAAAGAGGACCTAAGGTGAGCATTTCTCTCCCCGTTTATGGAGGAGGCATGTCTTACGGCTCGATCTCCCTCGAAGTCATGCTGGGCCGTGCTCAAGCAGCCAAAGAGATAGGGAGTTTCACATGCACGGGCGAAGGGGGATATCCGGACGAGTTGATCCCCTATTCAGAGCACATCATCACTCAAGTCGCTACAGGGCTTTTCGGTGTGCGCGAGGAGACCATCCACCGAGCCCGTATGATAGAGTTCAAATATGCCCAAGGAGCGAAACCCGGATTGGGAGGGCATTTACTTGGAGAAAAGAATACGCAGGAGGTGGCATCGATGCGCGAGGCTGTTCCCGGAACAAACCTTTTTTCTCCCTTTCCCTTCCACAGTGTTTATTCGGTCGAAGATCATAAAAAACATGTGGATTGGATCCGTTCCATCCACCCTGATGTGCTCGTCTCCGTCAAAGTCTCGACGCCCTCGGATGTGGATATGGTCGCCGTGGGAAGCTACTATGCCGGGGCCAATGTCATCCATCTCGACGGCGCATATGGCGGTACAGGGGCAGCGCCGGACATCGCAAAGAAAAACATCGCCATGCCCATCGAATATGCAACAGCACAAGCGCATGAGTTCTTGGTCAATGAAGGGATCAGGGACGAGGTTGTGCTGATCGCGAGCGGCGGGATCCGGACCGCAGAAGACGTTCTTAAGACGATCGCTCTGGGAGCGGATGGAGCGGTTATCGGCACGGCCGAATTAGTGGCGATAGACTGCGTTCGGTGCGGCAATTGTGAACGAGACAGAGGCTGCCCCATCGGCATTGCGACAACAGATCCAGAATTGGCTCCGCAAATGACCGCCGACTGGGTCAAAGGCAGGATCTGCAACTTGTATAAGAGTTGGGCCATCTCGATGGAAAGCCGGCTGCGCAATCTCGGGATGAAGAGCATCCGGGAACTGCGGGGACGGTGGGAACTCTTGAGTTTTTCGCCACAAGCAGAAAGAACAGGGCGAGACACATCGGAAATTAATCATAAGACATGATAGGGAAATAGATAGAGCAAATTCAAAATGACGAGAAAGACATGCCCATAAAAATGCCAATGGAAAGGATTCAGATCAATACTTCAAAGATCACTGAGGCGATCCACCGGTCCCGCCGGAATCAAGTTTTGGGAAAATCCACAGAAAAAAAGCGCTCTCTGGAGGGGGGATGCGGTGTTATCGGTATTATCGGCAGTGATAAACTGGGAGGCCGCTGTATCATCCGTCCCTGTGAGCAGATGCGGAATAGGGGGAACGGAAAAGGAGGCGGCGTTGCGGCCGTCGGACTATTCGATGAGTATAAAGAACACTATGCCCTGCACATTTCTTATCTCGATGAAGATGCCAGGGGATCCATCGAAAAAGAATTCGTGGAATCAGTTTTCGATATATCACATGCCGAAAGGCAGCAAAGTCTGGAAGATTATCGTGAGGTCGGCCTGGAGGTCAAACCTCCCCTTGTGTGGCGATATTTTGTGCGTGCTAAAACTTCGGTGTTGGAAGCATTTGTCGAAGAAAACGAGATCCCAATCGACAAAGATTCAGAAAAAACCGCAGCAGAGGATGAGTGTGTTTTTCAGAACAGTTTTCGACTGAATGCCCGATATTATGAAGGCCGTAAAGATCCCCAAGCTTTTGTCCTGTCCCATGGACGCGATCTTTTGATCTTGAAGGGAGTCGGGTACGCGGAGGAGATCGCCCGATACTACATGTTGGAGGAGACCAAAGCCCATCTCTGGATCGGCCATCAGCGGTACCCGACCAGGGGGCGCGTGTGGCATCCAGGCGGAGCGCACCCCTTTGTGGGTTTGCATGAAGCGCTTGTCCACAACGGTGACTTCGCCAATTACCATTCTGTATGTGAGTACCTGCGTCAGTGGGGAATCGTGCCCCAGTTCATCACGGACACAGAGGTCTCAGTTCTGTTGTTCGACCTGTACTCGAGGGTATTGGGTTATCCTCTCGAGTTTGTGATCGAAGCACTGGCGCCCACACCCGAAGGCGACTTTGAACGTCTCACTAAACAGCGGCAGCGGATATTCCGGGCCATTCAGTCGGCCCATCTGCATGGTTCACCAGACGGCCCCTGGTTTTTTATCGTGGCACGCGCCGAACGCCGGACTGGGGCACCTCAGCTCATAGGGATCACAGATGTGTCCATGCTCAGACCGCAAGTTTTCAGTTTGCACGAAGGCGAGAAAAGCTATGGTGCCATCGCCAGTGAAAAGCAGGCTATTGATGCCTTTTTTGAAGAGATTGCTTCCGAAGATCCTTCGATCCCTCCGATGGCAGACCGGTATTGGGTAGCAAGAGGGGGAAGCTGTACAGACGGTGGTGCCTTTATCTACACCCTGAAAAAGAAAGACAGCAAAACTATCCTCGATGTCCGTGATAAATTCGGCAACAGGATCAACGGTATTAGCCCTCTGCGAAGCGGCGAGGAGATTCGCACCCCGACCATCGATATCAGCTGTCCTATGGGAGGCAAAGATGAGATTTTGCCGCCACACACTTCTCTCGCTCAAAAGGAGAGGACGATGGATTCGGACAACGGGATTCGTGATGAATCGATGACGACTTCCCAGGATCCGTTCCAAGGTATTTTGTCGGAACTGATTAAGTGTCTTCAGGCCGATCGGCATGAAGATTTTAAAAAAGGAGCAAAAAAACTGAGAAAGGATGAAGGGAACATAGCGGCATTGAAAAAACTCACATTGCTCCATGACAGGCGCTGGGATCCCGGAGAGGGACAGCGGTCCTTTCAGCAGGCAGCCATAGAGAGCACGATCTACGACATTCTGGACTCTGTTTCTATATCCGGGAATACGAAACATCCAACAATGGTGAGACTGGATGCAAGTTCAGTCTGGGAAAAAGACACTCCCAGGCCCCAAGATTCAACCGACACAATGGTGCTCGATGCAGGACAATTTCCGAACGAGGGTCCCGAAGCCGTCTGCAGAGCGGTGGCCGAATCCCACGCCAAAGGCTGGAAGAATTTTATACTTTACCGTTGCCGCGGGGACCGGTTCATAGGATGCGGACTCGGCTCGAATACGGAAGGTGTTCGCATTGACGTGTTCGGCTCGAGCGGCGATTATCTTGGAAGCGGCTTGGATGGGGCCCAGCTCTATGTCCATGGCGATGCCCAGGATCAGGTTGGTCAGATCCTCAAATCAGGCCGAATCGTGATCTTCGGGAATGTCGGCCAGACTTTTCTTTACGGGGCCAAGGGCGGTGAGACCTTTGTCCTGGGATCGGCAGCCGGCCGCCCCTTGATAAACGCCGTAGGCTGCGTCAGGGCTATCATCAACGGATCTTGTCTCGACTATTGCGCCGAAAGTTTTATGGCGGGGGCTCAAACAGGCGGTGGATTCGTGATCATCAACGGCTTGACCTTTGATGAACGGGGAGAGGTCATCGGGTTGGAAACAAAATATCCCGGCAATAACCTGTTCTCACTGGCATCCGGTGGGGCATGTTACCTCAATGATCCTTACCACACCGTGACGGAAAGCCAGCTGAACGGCGCAGAGTTCACCTCTTTCCGCAGGGAGGACTGGATCACGATACTCCCTTATCTCCAGGAAAACGGGCGCCTTTTCGGAATCAGCATCCGGCACGACCTCCTCATGGTCGACGGTGTGCTTAAATGGCCCGAAGAAGTTTTTCGTAAGATAATAGCCAGCCGAGAAACACACGAGCTCGACTGGACATCTCTGGACTAGGCACGACAAACATCGACCGCGAATTTTCCGGCAGCGCTAAATTGCAGCACACAAAACATTCAGAAACGAAGGCCTCGTCCCCATCGGTGATATTAACGCGGATCTTTTTAAAGAAAAGCCTCTTACTTTGCACCTGAAAACTTATTTTATTAAATCTATATAATCTATATGCTTTATATTGATTCTATCCGCTATTTCGTGTTAAGGTAAATGATACAATTGCACGAAGAAATCTGGAGTAAATATCTTGGAGGGTATATATGAGGACAAAGATCAAAGAAATAATCCAAAAAAAGGGATCTGAAGTCGTTACGTTAAATCCCAAAGATAAGGTTTCCCAAGCCTTGCATGCAATGGTCAAGCACAACATCGGATCAGTACTCGTTGTTTCTGAAGAGGGGAATCTTGCGGGCATATTTACGGAGCGAGATTTCCTCAATCTGAGTCATCGAAGAGGCCTGCAAATCAAGGACTCCCCCCTCGATTCTGTCATGACGACAAACCTCATCATCGGATTTCCCGAAGACGAGGTAGACTACACCTTGGGTGTGATGACCCAAAATAAAATCAGACATTTGCCCGTCGTGGACGGGGAGGAAATCAAAGGGATCGTCTCAATCGGAGATCTTGTCAAATCCCAGCTCAAAGATAAGGAATTCGAAATCCACTATCTCACAGACTACATAATGGGGAAATACCCCAAATAATCCCGCAGGCACAATCTCTCTTGAAATATTGGGATCGTGCTATCCCAGATCTTTTCTTTCCCTTTTTCTGTGATTCCAAAACCCCACCGATTATGCTAACACATCGCCTCCTTCAAATCACGAAATTGATTCACAGAGAAAAGCCATCGAGGCAACGCATCATTTTTGCGCGGCACAGGATTGCTGGATTTGAGTACCGGTTTTGACATAAAGGGAAAAAGTCACTAGAATTTGGGTTTTAAGCCATTCGCGTTCACAAAGGAGAAAAGAAATGATCCGCATCAAGTATCTTTTCTTTCTAATAATCGGGCTTCTGGTCTTCATCTGCCCGCTGCAGGCCCAATTCTACAAAGTATACGATTATCAGCCCACAGAGGCCGGGGAAATAGAGTTCGCCCTGTGGAACTCCTACATTGCCTCGAGCGATGTCGATTATAATTTTTTTGGTGAGAAACTCTCCAGACAGGGTATGTTTGCCCACTCTCTTGAGTTGGAGTACGGACTCTCCAACAAGTGGGGCATAGCGCTCTATTTGGATTACGAAGACCCCAAAGGAGGGAGCCTTAAACACATAAGAACCAAAGCTCTCATGGCGCATTATGCTTTTTTCGATAAGGGGAGCCGTCCTGTCGATATCGCCATCTACCTGGAATATATCTTCCAAAACAAGAGTTATAAAGACTACGAAGAATTGGAGGTCCGTCTCATACTGGAAAAGGATGTCGGCGCTTTCCGTATCGATTTTAATCCCATTTTCGAAAAAAAGACCAGCGGCCCTGAAGTCGAGGAAGGACTCGAGTTCAATTATGCTCTGGGTATTTACTATTTAAACAATGATGAAGGAATTTTTTTCAACAAAAACCTTATGATCCATCCCGGGATAGAATTCTACGGAAAAATGGGAGAGGCTGTCGATCTAAAACCCTGGGACGAGCAGCGCCATTACATATTTCCCACTCTCGATTTTTATATCGGCAACCGACTCCATTGGCATACTGGCGTTGGTTTCGGTTTGACGGATGCATCCGACAAGGTGACCTTTAAAAGCATCCTGTCCTATGTCATCAAATTCTAATGCTCATCAAAGGAAAAAATACAATGAAAACAACTCAACATTTCATAGCCATAGCCGTCGCTGTATTTTTCGTCACTCTTTTTGTCGCGGCGACACAGGTTGAATTCAGCCATAAAATTCCAGATAAAGACACCCAAGCCAAATATAATCACTATGACAATCCACAGGTGTGTTCGGGTTGCCACATCGAAAAATTCGAAACGTGGAAGACTTCCCAGATGTCCAGGGGATTTACCGGAGACTTTTTCCAGGCGCAATACTACAAGCTCGCCGTCGTGGATGCAGATCGGGATGAAAAAGTCAAAGGCCTCAAAGCAGGGTGCATCGGATGTCACTCTCCATCTGCATATCTGGCAGGTGATTATCCTCCGACTCCCACTCATCCCAAAAAAATCGACAGTTTCTGGGATCAAAAAGGGGGAATTAAGCTGTATGCAAACAGGGGTGTTTTTTGCGATTTCTGTCACACGATAGAGGATTTCGAGGGAACCTCACCCTTCAACCATAATTATGTTTCCAAAGCGACTCCAGGGATCGATCCCAAGAGGGGCGACTTGGAATTTCCCTGGTCTCCCTACCATAAAACCGCTCGTTCGGAGCTTCACGAAGACGCCGCCTTCTGCGGGATTTGCCACAATGAGCTGAACGATTTTGGCGTATGGGTCAAGGCCACTGAGATCGAGTATCAAGATGGCCCCTATCCCGGAAAGGAGATAGCCTGTCAGGACTGCCATATGCCACCGATAGCCGGAAAGCCTGCAAAAATGGGTCCGGCCCGGGATGAACATCATGATCATTGGTTCGGCGGCGGATTCACAGGCTTTGTCGAGGGAGCTGCAAAAGTCACCATAAATTTGGGGAGCACGGCCCTTTCTGCAGGAGAAAAAGTCGATTTCAGCGTGAAAATCCATCATCTGGCTCCCGGCCACAAATTTCCTTCAGGAGCATCCGAAGAAAGAGACGTCTGGTTGCACGTGGCCATCTATGACCCCGATGGAAATGAGCTGGAACATATCAGGATCCCTCAAAATCCCGATGATCCGAATGACGAATACTTTATAACAACCAATGAGAAGGTGGCCTATCCCACCCACAGCCGATACTGTGAGCCTATCGAACGGGATTGTCTGCCAGAGGGGGACAGGATCTACCACAGCGCGTTTATCGATTCAGACGGAAATTTCACCTACGCCCAATGGTATGCCACAAAAGACATCGAGAATCGGCTGAGTCCTCTCGAGGAGAGGTTGGAGCACTATCACTGGACAGTTCCCGATAGCTTTGCAGGAAGAGAAGTCATATTGCGGGCAGTCCTCAACTACCGGAGAATGCCCGATTCCTATGCCCGATACCTCGGAATTCCCACTCGTCCCACACTTGAGGTCAGCAGAGACGAGAGGGTCTTGCGCGTCGCGCAATAAAGGCTAATAAATCCTGACCCTACACGACCCGACACATTCGGAGCCTGCTCTATTCTTCTCGAGTTCTGCGATTACAGTCATGGTGTAGGTTCCTTTTTTCCAGTTATCATTCGTCTCCAGGGCGGCGTAGTAATAGTTTTTGTATTTCGCCTCAAAAAAATCGGTCTGGTAATAGAAAAATTCCGGCCCAGTAATTATGAAATGAAAGCTGGCGTCGGCATCATAATAGACACCCGTGTATTCAACGACCCAATAGATTGTGTCGGTGTCGGACAGCTCGATCATCTGCATCAGATTCCCATCGTCATCAGCCGTATAACATGTAAGGATCTGGGCTCCGGGTTTATCCCTTTGTAAGACTTGAGTGATCATCTCCGGGTTTTCATCCTCCATGGCTAATTTTATCTCATGGTGGACACCGATCACTTTGTCTTGATTTTGAGCCGAAGCCGAAATGACCAGTAAAAAACACAGAAACAACAGAATGGATTTTCCTTTCATTCAATCCTCCTTTGATATCATCTCGGACTCATATTTCCACACAAATTTTCTTATGTCAACTCCAATAACACCAAGGTTAATAAATATTGTCAAATCGAACTATTACCAGAGTTAAATCATTCTGACCGAGGACTTTTTGGAATGTAGCCATAAGAGTTCGATCG
>JASFEP010000023.1:0-22048 GCA_050124775.1 Candidatus Aminicenantota bacterium | reverse complement strand
CGCCGAACTCCGATTAGCCCAAAAAAAGGAAGCGATCGACAGGGAACTGGAAGGGATCCTCTCCCGCGGCGATTCTCTCCTTTCTCAGGCTATGAGATACGCTGTATTAGGAGGGGGAAAGAGGTTCCGCCCTCTCCTTCTATTGTCTGCGGGGGAAGAATTCGGCGTCCGCATAGAGGATAGCCTTCCTTTTGGCTGCGCGGTGGAGCTTATCCATAATTATTCGCTGGTCCATGATGACCTTCCCTCGATGGATGATGATGAATTCCGCAGAGGAAAACCGACCTGTCATAAGGCTTTTGGCGAGGGAATTGCACTCCTTGTGGGTGATGCTCTTTTGACCTTAGCCTTCGAAGTTATGGCGTCTGCGCCTTTGGGAATAAATTCGGATGCAAAAAAGGAGCGCTCCATCGCCGAGCTGAGCAGGCTGGCCGGCACTGAAGGAATGATCGGAGGGCAGCTTTTGGATATCACGCTCACGCCAGAATCGATATCCGAAGAACTTTTCCATGAGCTTGTCCAGAAAAAAACGGGGGCGCTCATCACAGCTTCTGTGAGGATCGGTGCGATCCTCGGCGGTGCAGATGATTCCCGTATGGAGGCCATCACCCGATATGGTGAAAATATCGGGCTGGCTTTTCAGATCAAAGATGACCTGTTGGATACGATGGAGGACACGCAGAGAGAAGATGTCTATAGACCCAATTCGGTCTCCCTATTCGGCCTCGATCAGACATTGGAAAGGCTAGATGCCTTTGTAGCACGAGGAATAGAAGCCCTCGAAAGAGGAGCGGTCGCTTCTCCGGAGCTCCGCTTTCTTGCTGAGATGCTTTTAGATGTGAAGAATAAAATAAAATGAATACACTTCTTGATCGTATCAAAAGCCCCAAAGACCTAAAAAATTGTTCTATGAAGGAGCTTTCCTTGCTGTCGAAGGAGATCAGGTCGCTGATCATCGAGGTGGTTTCCAAGAATGGAGGCCATCTTTCGCCCAATTTGGGCGTCGTCGAGATGACGATGGCTCTCCACTATGTCTTCGATGCCCCGGAGGATAAAATTATCTGGGATGTCGGCCATCAGTGCTACACACACAAGATCTTGACAGGCAGAAAGGAGCAATTCACCTCTCTCCGTCAGCTCGATGGGCTGTGCGGTTTTCCGTGCCGTGAGGAAAGCGAGTACGATATCTACAACACAGGACATGCATCCACAGCCCTTTCCGCCGCTCTTGGTATGGCTGTGGCCCGGGACAAAGAAAACAAAAAGCACCAAGTTGTAGCCGTTGTCGGAGATGGCAGCCTTACCGGCGGAGTAGCCTGGGAGGCTCTCAACCAGATCGGTCATCTCCGTGAGAAATTGATCATTGTTCTCAATTACAATGAGATGTCCATTTCCCACAATGTCGGAGCTATGTCCAAATACCTCTCATACCTTGTATCCGGACAGCATTATCTACGGATGAAGGATCAAGCGAAAACGATCCTTAAAGCCATTCCTGCTGTGGGATGGCCCATGATCAAAGCGGGACGGGCGATCGAGGAAGTCATCAAAAAAACCTTCTTTCCCGGATTGCTTTTCGAGGAATTGGGCGTTCGCTATATCGGTCCTGTTCAGGGACATAGTCTCGGCTCTTTGATAGAGGTGTTCCGTGATGCGAAGGCTTATGAGGGACCTGTGTTGATCCTGTGTGCCACCAAAAAGGGCAAGGGGTATCCTCCGGCTGAGATCAATCCTGCCAAGTATCACTCCGCTTCTCCCTTCGATATCCGTACTGGAGAATCGAAGGGCAAAGATAAACGAACCACGTATTCAGCGGTCTTTGGAGAGGCTGTAGTGGAACTGGCCGCAAAAGATGAAAAGATCGTGGCCATAACAGCCGCCATGCCCGACGGGACCGGCTTGCGGGAATTTTCCGAGCGGTTTCCCGACAGGTTTTATGATGTGGGCATCGCCGAACAGCACGCCGTCGATTTTGCCACGGGGTTAGCTCTCAGTGGATACAAGCCTGTGGTGGCCATCTACTCCACGTTCCTCCAACGGGCCTATGACCAGCTTTACCATGATGTCTGCCTGATGGACATTCCCGTTGTTTTCGGCTTGGACCGTTCTGGGATCGTGCCGGACGACGGCCCCACTCATCAGGGCATCAATGATATCGTCTATCTCAGGCACCTTCCGAATATGATTGTTATGGCCCCCAAGGATGAGAATGAACTCAGGCACATGCTGAAATCCGCCCTCTCTTACGGGCATCCGGCTTCCGTAAGATTCCCCAAGGGAAAGGTCGTCGGCGTTGCCCTTGAGGAACTGGCAACAATCCCTCTTGGCAAGGGAGAACTTCTCAAAGAGGGGAAAGACCTGGTCCTCGCGTACGGTAGCATGGTCTATCCCGTTTTAGAGGCAGCGAATTTGCTCAAGGAGGAAGGGATCGATCTGGCTGTTGTGAATGCGAGATTTGCGAAACCTTTGGATGATGAGTTGATCCTTTCCTATGCACGATCTGGAAACGTTGTTATCACTGTGGAGGAGGGAATCATGACGGGGGGATTCGGCAGCGCGGTTCGGGAGCTTCTGGACCGCTCACAGATTTTTGATGTCCGGTTTAAATCCATAGGGCTCCCTGATGAGATATATCCTCTCGGGAAGGCCGAGCAAGTCAGGCAGATGTTCAAGCTCGATCCTGATGGGCTTCGGCAGCAAATTCGGCAGTTTTATGGAAAGTAGCACGGTGTCTTTCTGTCCGCGTCCAGGGAAAGCCTACGCTATCCTCTCCATTCCTCCAAAGTTGGACGAAGACCCATGAAAGACAGGGCGGATAAAATCATTGTCGACCGGGGACTGGCCGAGAGCCGTCACAAGGCGCAAGCCCTCATACTTGCGGGGTTGGTCTATTCAGAAAAGGGGCGTGTGGAAAAACCCGGACAAATGATTCCTGTTGAAGCGAAAGTTTCCCTCAAAAAGACAATGCCCTATGCGAGCCGGGGCGGGCTCAAGTTGATAGAAGCTCTGGAATATTTTAAAGTTGCCCCCGGGGGTAAGGTCGCTGCCGATCTGGGGTGTTCGACCGGGGGATTCACCGATTGCCTGCTGAAAGAAGGCGCAAAGAGGGTCTATGCCGTCGATGTGGATACGAGGCAGATCGATATGAATTTAAGAAAAGACCCCAGAGTTGTGCTTCTCGAGAAAAATGCCCGTTATCTCGAAAGCGAAGATTTCGAGGACTCTCTTGATCTCGTCACCATGGATCTCTCCTTCATTTCTGTTCTCAAGGTCCTGCCTGCCCTAAAAGGTATCTTGGGGGCAGGGACGCTCATTGCCCTTATCAAGCCTCAGTTCGAAGTGGGAAAAGGACAGGTCGGAAGGGGGGGGATAGTCCGGAGTCCGGAAATGCATGCTGATGTTCTCGATAAGATCCTTCAGAGAGCCAGCGATATGAGTTTTTTTGTCCGGGGAATTATGAGGACATCTGTCCTGGGGCAGAAGGGCAATCGAGAATTCTTTGTTCACTGGTCCTTGCATGGAGATGCGTTGACCCGTGAACAAGCCTGCAAATCGATCAAGGAGGCTGTTTGGGATGGATAACATCGAACGAGTGGGTTTAGTGATCAAACCTCATGCACCTCGAGTCAAAGAAATATTAGCGGAACTGATCCAGTATTTTGAGTCCAGGGGAATAGAGTGCCTGCTGGAAGATGTGGCTGCCAGAAAGATCCAACGCAAAGAAGGGGTGCCGCGTGAGAATATCCCTGGGCAGGTGGATCTTGTCATCGTGATGGGAGGTGATGGGACTCTTCTGAGCGTTGCTCATCTCGCGGCCCAGAAGAATGTTCCCGTTATGGGAGTCAACTTGGGGAAACTCGGTTTTTTGACAGAAGTTCCGCTCGACGAGATGTATTTGACGGTGGATGCTTTTTTAGAGGGGAACACGGCCATTGTCAGTGCCCGACAGATGTTGGAAGCGGACACCAAAGGAGGCACCTTTTTTTGCCTGAACGATCTTGTGATCAACAAGGGCGCTCTCGCCCGGATGATCCAGTGCGCCATCTGGATCGACGGAAAGGCAATCGCTACATCCAAAGCCGATGGCCTCATCATATCGACACCGACGGGCTCGACAGCTTATTCCCTGTCTGCAGGCGGCCCCATTATCCAACCTAATATTCCGGCCTTTATCATCGCTCCCATCTGTCCCCACACGCTTTCCTTCCGGCCGATGGTCATTTCTGCCGAATCGACGCTGAAGATCGAACTCATCACGGGAGGACCAGAGGTCTGGTTCACTCTCGATGGCCAGAGAGGAGGACTGATGGAGGTGAACGATGTTGTCGAGGTCAGGCGCAGTAACTTCGTTCTGCAGTTGATCTCTTCGCCGAAAAGGAATTACTTCGACCTCCTCCAGGAAAAACTCGGCTGGGGCTGATTGACATTTCAAAGGGCCATGAATATGATAATTTCGACATGAGTGCAAAGCTGAGAGTGATCTTTATCTCCCCAGAAATGGCGCCCTATGCCAAATCGGGAGAGATGGCGGATGTGGCGAGCGCCCTTCCCAAGTATCTCTCTTATTTGGGGATGGAGGTGTCGGTGTTCATCCCCATGTACAGACGTCCTGAGATCGAATCCCTGCCCAAGGAGACCGTGACATCGGAGCTGGCTGTTTCTTTGGGAGACGTTCAAACGAAGGCCCGTGTCTATAAGAGCGAGCTTGGTAGGTATGACGTATACCTTATCGATAATCCCAAGTATTTTTTGCGTGAGAACATCTACGGGACGGGAAAAGGCGAGTACCTGGACAATGATGAACGCTTCGTCTTTTTCAGTCGTGCGGTGCTGGAGTTTCTCTGCAAGGAAAGAATATCTGCGGATATTATCCATTGCAACAATTGGCCGACAGCATTGGTCCCTGTGCTTTTAAAGACACAATATTCAAAGAGACGATGGCTCTCCGGTGCAGCGACCGTCTTTACGCTCCACAACATATCCTATCAAGGCGTATTTCCTCCGGAAACACTGTCGCTGACGGGCTTGAACTGGAGTTATTTCAGCCCCGCACAACTATCCTTGAACGGCCAATTCAACTTTCTCCAAGCGGGCATCCTTTTTGCCGATACAATAAATACCGTCAGCGCTTCCTACAAGCGGGAGATACTCACAAGGAGACATGGATTCGGACTGCAGGATTTGCTCAAACAGAGGAAGAGAGTTTTTTCCAGCATCCGGAACGGTGTAGATTACGAGATCTGGGATCCCCAAAATGATCCCTACATCGAAAGCAACTACTCTGCGTCCCGTATGGAAGGAAAGTCCATAAACAAGAGCGACCTCTGCCGGGAGCTGGGTTTGACTATCGGTCCCGAAGTGCCTCTCATCAGCGTTGTTTCCTACATGACGGCCAACAAAGGGTTCGACATTTTGCGGGAGGCCATGGAGGATTTATTGAAATTGGATTTGGGTTTCGTGATCCTTGGTTTTGGCGATGAAGAGTACGAGAGGGCGTTTCTTTCTCTCCAGAAGAAGCATGCGGGACGATTGGCGTGCAAAGTGGACATGAGCACTCCTCTGTTGCATAAGGTTGCTGCGGGCGCGGATATCAGTTTGATCCCTTCCCGATACGAACCCTGTGGATTGAACCAACTCTACAGCTTTCGTTACGGTACCGTTCCGGTCGTTAGGGCGACAGGGGGGCTTCAGGAAACAGTGAAACCCTTCAATGTGAAGACCCAGAGTGGAAATGGCTTCGTGTTCAAAGAGTACAGCCCTGAGGCCATTGTCGAGGCCATTGAACGAGCCATCCAATGTTATAAAAAACCCGAATTGTGGAAAAGGATCGTGAAGAACGGATTCACAGAGGACTTTTCTTGGGAACGAGCGGCCAAGAGGTACGCCAAGCTCTATGAGAGGTCCTTGCAAATCAAGAGAGGAGGTTAGATTGTCCGAAGATATTTTGAACGTGACTGATGACACATTCGAAAAGGAAGTGCTCAAAGCCGAACTTCCTGTGCTGGTGGATTTTTGGGCTGTTTGGTGTGGGCCCTGCCACATGATCACGCCCACAATGGAGCATCTGGCTCAAAACTACAAGGAAAAGCTTATGGTGGCCAAGATGAATGTGGATGAGAACATGAATGTCCCCGCCAAATACGGGATTATGAGTATTCCGGCCCTTCTCCTCTTTAAAGGCGGAGAGGTTGTGGAGACGATCATCGGAGCCCTCCCTCAAGACAAGATTTTGGATGCTGTCACGAAACACCTATGAGTCAGACACACGATGTAATCATAGTGGGGGCCGGTCCTGCGGGATTGTCATCTGCCATTTATGCGGGACGGGCTATGCTTGACACTCTTGTCCTTGAAAAAGGAGCTCCTGGGGGGCAGATCCTCATGACCGATTTTATCGAGAACTATCCGGGTTTTCCCGAGGGGGTCGTTCCTGTGGAACTGACCGAGAATTTCCGGAAGCAGGCTGAACGATTCGGGGCAAAGATCGAAATCGAAACGATCAAAGAGCTCCAGAAAGAGGAGCCGCTATGGAAATTGATCGGCAACAAAAACGAATACCTGGCGCGTGCCGTCATCATCGCTACAGGCGCCAATTTCAAGAGACTGGGGATCAAAGGGGAAGGAAAATTTACGGGGAGGGGGGTTTCCTACTGTGCAACCTGTGACGGTTTCTTTTTCAGGGACAAAGTCGTGGCTGTCGTGGGAGGGGGGAGCTGGGCCCTCACAGAAGCTCTTTTCCTGACTAAATTTGCCCGTCAAGTCAAAGTGATCCACAGACGCGACCAATTCAGAGCTGAAAAGATTCTTCAGGAACGGACCCTTTCCCACACAAAGATCGAAGTGGTCTGGGATACAGTGATCGAAGGGATCTCTGGAGACTCAACTTTAAAATCCCTGAACGTCAAAAATGTCAAAACGGGGAAGCAAACCGAATTCGAAGTGGATGGCCTGTTCGTTTCCATAGGCACAATCCCCAACTCAGAATTCGTGAAGGAACTCGTGGAACGCAATGAATGGCAGGAGATCGTCGTGGGGAAAAACTTCGAGACATCGCAAACAGGGATCTATGCAGCCGGGGATGTGACCGATGCGTGCCCGCAGCAAGTGGCGACTGCGGTGGGATCGGGCGTTGTGGCCGCCATCGCCGCCGACGAATACCTTCAGTCACTCGAATGAATTAGAAGCTCTAGAATCCGGCAGGATTATTTTCCGAGCTTATTTTCCAAATCTTCGACACGTTTCCTGAGTTTCCTGATATCCCGGATCAGATCGTAGAGCTGGGGGATGGCAGCCCAGGCCTTACGCCAGGCCCTGATATCGAGATGGGGGCTTCCCGAGACGAAGGCGCCGGATGGGAGGTCTTTTGTGATGCCTGACTTTGCGGCGATTATGACGTCGTCTCCGATTGTGATATGGTCGGGAATCCCGACCTGCCCGCCCGCGATGAAGTTTTTTCCGACCTTCGAGCTTCCCGCAATTCCTGTCTGTGCGGCCAGGATGCTGTCCGGTCCGATCTCCACACTGTGGGCAACCTGAACGAGGTTGTCGATCTTGGTCCCTTTTTTAATGACGGTTTCGCCCAATGCGGCTCTGTCGACGGTTGTGTTCGCGCCGATCTCCACGTCGTCTTCGATGATGACGATCCCCTTCTGGGGGATCTTGATATGACTCCCGTCCTCGGCTTTCTGGAATCCGAAGCCGTCCGAGCCGATGACCACACCGTTATGGAGAATGACACGGTTGCCGATGCGGCAATCCTCTCTGATGGATACAAAGGAATGGCACACCGTCATTTCTCCGATCCGGACTCTCGGGTATACGGAGACAAAGGGGAATACAACAGAACCATCCCTGATATCGACCTCCTCGTCGATAAAAACGAAAGCGCCGATGGCCACATCCTTCCCTATCTTAGCTGAAGGAGATACCACAGCCTGCGGATGAATGCCGGGCTCAGGACGGTAGGGAGTGTAGAAAAAATCCAATGCCTTTATAAACGAGACATAGGGCTGTTCGGAACGGATCGTGGGAATCCTCTCGAATTTTTCATCGATAGACACGATGGCCGCTGAGGCTTTTGTCGTTTCCAGTCGATCCCTGTATTTCGGATCGGCGCAAAAAACAAGGTCTCCTTTTTTGGCCTCTTCCAAGCTGGAGACGTCTAGGATTTTGATGTTGCCGTCTCCCTCGAACCGGCAGTCGAGATGACGGGCCAGTTCTGCCACAGTTATGGACTTGGGTTGATTTTTATGCCATTTTTTCATGGACCCTTTCATTGAGGACGGCAGCCAGCTCAGCCCCCCAGAGCAGTATGACCAGAGAAAAACTCAGCCAGAGGAGAAAAAAGATGATCGATGTGATGGTTCCCTGCAGGAGCCGTGAGAGAACGATGCCTATGGCTGAAAAGTGAGCGACGTAGAACGCGAACATCCTTTTGAAGATCTCCCATAGAAGACCACCGATGAGGGCCGCCACAAGAGCTGCCTTGGTGTAGACTTTGACCTCCGGGATAAACTTGTAGAGGGAGAAAAAGAACAGGAAAGTCAGGATGAATGGAATGAGGTACTGGAGAAAAAAATTGTTGACATAGGACAAGGCGTCGGGATTGATATTCTTGGCAACGAAGGGGCTTTCCTGGATGATCCTGTTGATGGCGGTCCAGACAGCGGTGATGGAGAGTGAAATCAGCAGGATGATTCCTATGACAAAGAGCAGGATGTATTCCATGAGCCGGCTGTAGAAAAAGGACTTCTGCTGTTGAGCTCTGAAGATGCAGTTTATGGCACTTATCAAGTTGGAAAACAAAAAACTGGCGGCGATAAAAGAACCGGCTAGGCCGAACCATCCGAGATTGGAGATGTTTTGAGAAAGATACTGGAGCCTGTCGAAAAACGCGGGGTCGAGCTGAGCGAAGAACTCATCGTTGAAGATATTCAAGCTGCGGAAGGCTATTTCAGAGTTTCCTAGAATTCGCGTGGATACAAAAGTAAAAAGTGCGACCAGGGGGATGGAACACATGAGCGCAAAGTAAGAGATGATGATCGCATAGTTCCCGCACTTGTCCTTCACGAACCTCTGGAAGGTTTCTTTTACGAGCTGGAAGACCACGAAGTTTTTCAATGTCTCACAGGGCGTTCATACAGATCTTATTGGTAGTTCCCCCATTGGACATTGACGATCATGATGGTGATCAAAAGAGCGTATATGACCAAAGTCTCGATGAGCACCAGTCCGAAGATGAGGATGAAGCGGATGGTGGGAGCTCCTCCGGGATTTCGGGAGATCCCTTCACAAGCACTGCTGATAGCTTTGGATTGGCAAAAGGCTCCTGCGGCAGCAGCCAGGGTAATGACAGCGCCTCCCACAATGATCGCCCACTTGTAGAGCATGGCTCTTTCTTCGCTGACAGTTGATTCTTGTGCCAACAGGGGCGCGGCAAAAAGGATTACAAAGAACACTAGCATGCCGAACGCCTTGAGTTTTGAATTCATCATATTACTCCTTATATTAATGTTCCTCTTCGTGAGCCACTGCTCCTGCGATATAGATGCAGGCCAGTAACACAAAGACAAAAGATTGAATAACGGCGGTGAATATCGCGATTGCCATAAAGGGTAGAGGCAGGAAAAAGGGAATGATGGATGCCATGATGACGATGAGAACCTCTTCAGCGAAAATGTTTCCGAAGAGACGGATGGACAGAGATACGGGACGGGAGAAATGACTGATGATCTCTATAGGGACCATGAGCGGTGCCAAGAGGGGGACAGGGCCAGCGAAGTGTTTAAGGTATTTCAAGAGGCCTTGAGCTCTGATGCCCTGGTAGTGATAGTACACAAAGACAACCAGAGCGCAGCCAATGGTTACGTTGAGTTTACTGGTGGGAGACATGAATCCGGGAACCAATCCGATGAGATTGCAAAAAAGAATAAAGAGTCCCACAGTAGCGATAAGCGGCAGATATTTTTTTCCCTGTTCGCCGATGGTGTCGACAAGCAGTCCTTCAAAAGCTTGGATGATCAGCTCGAGAATGCTCTGACGCTTGGAGGGGACGAGGGAGAGCTTCCTGGAAAGGAGGCCCAAAATCAAGATCATCAGCAGAGCGATGATCAAGGATACAACGATGTAATCGGGCGCAAGATGATCGGGGTCCGCAACCTGGATACCGAGCCTACCGAGAAGAGCTGCCAGCGGCTTTCCGATGACTTTGTTGAAGAGCTCGACGATAAATAAGCTGTGCTCTAATTCTTCCATTGTTTAAACTTAGAAAGTCCTGCAACAGCCTCGCCCAGAAAAACGATAACGAGTGTGGAAAAGCCTGCTGCAAATGCCACAATTTTCTCTGAAAAGAAGAGAATTATAATAAAAAAGATACCAAGAATCAATAGAAGTCGGAGGCCGTAAACAGCCATCCCGCTCGCGATGGCCTTCCTTTTTCCGGTGAAGAGAAACCTGGAGACGGCCTGCTTCATCCAGATGAAATTAACTGCAGCCAGAATGCCGCCGGCAAAAACGAGAAGAGCACTCATGACGTCGAAAAGGATCCAGGTGCCGCCGGCAAGGACAAGAGACAAGAGGAGGATCTCTAGAGGGATCCTTTTGAGGATACGCTCCTCTTCCGCAGCGAGAATTTCTTTTTTGGGTTCTGTCATTGTTCAGCTATCCTTCTCTTTATCGAGGTGTTTTTTTAAACCTCTGATGAGGCTCAAGAATCCAGAGGCTGTCCCGAGGAGAAAAAAGAGGACCAGTAGCCAAGGGCGTGTACCCAAAAGCTTGTCCAGCTGGTAACCCAGAAACAATCCCACAGCGATGGAGGAAGGCAACATGAGTCCCAATGAACTCAGCTCTGCGATCTTTTTGAAGCTGACCCTGGAGCTGTTGTCTTCTCTCATATCTCTTGACCAGTGTGATCACTTCAACCGGAATGATTTACCTGATCGAGCGAATAATTACGTATGGACATTTGTCTAATGGTAGTCACCCAAAGAAAGACGGATGATGGATGAAGACGATCGGCCGAAACAGGCATATCTCATTTCTCGCAACTTAGGTCTAATCCCGATTTTATGGTAGAAATCAAAGGAATTATCGTACGAACACTCGGGACTGTCAAGGTGATTCTCCTGCCGGCCAATCTGCGAGAGAAATTTCCTCGCTGGGGAAACAGAGATGGAATTTCCTTTTAGCACTACTATTTAGGAGACATAAAGGGTTGTTCATCATGGTTTTGGAAATGTTTACTTGCCCCTTAAGCTTATTGCTAATCGAGAGAGGGTTGTGTTACATTGCATCTAATGGTCCATAAACACGTACGGTGGTCTATTTGTATCTGGGTTTTCCTTGCAGGCCTTTGTCCTATTGCGCCGTGCGAGACCCGGTCCGCCCTTCGGTCACAAGTTCCTGGCCAGACCCAGACGACCGATCAAGCCGCTCCTGAACAGTCCACCTTTCGCGTGATCGCCAATTATAAGGAGCAGGTGGAGAATAGGATCATTGCAAGGGGAAATGTAGAGGTCCACTACAAAACGGTCAAGCTCTTTGCCGACAGGGTCGAATTAGATACAGAGACCAAAGATGTCTTTGCGGAAGGCCACGTTGTGATCCAGACTCCCGGCGATGTGATCAGCGTGGAGAGCATCGAGTTCAACATCGATTCGCAGCTGGGAACCCTCCAGAATGTTTTCGGCCGCTCCTCTCCCAATGTTTTTTATGAAGCAGAAACGGTGGAGAAAACGGACAAAGAAGTGTATGACATGACGAAAGGAAGTTTCACCACGTGCACCCAGCCGACGCCCCGGTGGCGATTTTCCTTTTCCAAAGCCAAGCTCAAGAAGGACGACTACGTGGAGATGTGGAGTTCGGTGGTCAGGATAAAAAAAGTCCCTGTCCTCTATTTCCCCTACATCAGATATCCTTTGGATAGGGAGAGATCGACCGGCTTCCTGATGCCCAAATTAGGGTACAACGGGCAAAAAGGGTTCAATTATTCCCAGACCTTCTATTGGGCCATGAGGCGCAACATGGATTCCACCTTCAACCTGGACTATTACTCGACTCGAGGTCTGGGAGGAGGCCTGGAGTACCGGTACATGTTTTCGGAGGGCTCCGGAGGCCAGGTGAATCTGTACTACTTCAATTTCAGGGATGATCCCGAGTTGGAGTTACCTGAGAATGCCTATCTGATCCGATTCAGCCACAACCAGCCCCTCCCCTTTGCATTCAATCTTGTGGCGGACGTGGATTATCAAAGCTCGTACGAGTTTCTTCGGGAATTCGACAACAATTTTAGGCGGGCCGTAGTGTCCAACCGCCGCTCTCAGGTTTTTCTGCAGAGAGCCTGGTCGTATTTCAACCTGAATATGCGCGCGTCCCGGTTCGAGACCTATTACACGGACAGGGAAAACTCCATCATTCGTTACAGCCTCCCCGAGGTGGGATTTTCTTCCTCGCAGATCAAGCTGATCTCGCCTCTTTATTTTTCCTTTCGTTCATCCTTCAGTTCATGGGAGTACGGATGGGCCTATTCCAACCGCCAGGGTACGAATTACAGGGAAAATTATGAAGATGGCACACAGAGGAACTCACAGAGCATCTCTTTTTCTCCCGTGATCACGCTGCCGTTCACCTCGATCCCCTGGCTGGTCATCAATTCTTCTTTGGCAGCCAACCTGTCCTATGATTTCCAGAGTTATGCCCCGAACAGCAAGGACATCGTGGCTGAACCTCTCCTCAGGAAGAATTTCACGTTCAACATCGAATTCATCGGACCTTCATTCAACAAGATATTCCTGGATGATGAAAACGAGCCGAAGGTCAAGCATATCATCGAGCCCACTTTTTCCTATAGATACGAAAGCCCGGTCGAACAGTCCGACCGAGTGGTCACTTCGAGCTTCTTTTTCACACGCGCTCATTTTGTCTCTTACGGTTTAACCACGCGGGTTCTTGTCAAAGTCGACAAAATGCCGAGAGAAATATTTACTCTGGGGCTGAGTCAGTTGTATTATTTCAATCCGGAAGAAAGCCCCAATCAAAGATACGAGGTGGATGGGGAGATACCTGCCTTCTCGGATATCAACGGGTATTTGAGGTATTATCCAGGAACAAAATCCAGTATAGACTTTTCAATGGCGTTTAATCCGTATTACACAAATTTTTCCCGACTCAGATTGGGTGCTAACCTGGGGACTCCTGCAGACAGCCTGTTCTTCAGAGTCAGCTGGTATAGGAGTTTGAATCCCTACTTCGACAACACTTGGGGCGAGCGCCATCAGATCAGTTTCTACACCGGGTTCAGGATCCCCAAGATCAATCTTGATGCTCTGGGAACCCTGGATTACAACATCAAGGAACAAAAGCTGCTCTACACAGCTCTCTCCGTCGTTTACCACTACCAGTGTATTGATTTTAAGGCAGATGTTAAGATATTCTATTTCCGAGAAAAACCAGAGGCCCAATTCGGCATTTCCATCGGACTCGGAAATATCGGGAAAACCACAGATTTTCTCGGAGGTATTACAGATAGAGAAGATGCCCGAACGAATACTCCCTATCACAGTGGGAATGGAACGGGGTATCAATAAGATCATCGATCCGAAAGGATCGAGGAGAGGATGATGAAAGGTCTGATCTTAAGCGGAGGGAGGGGGACGAGACTGCGTCCGCTGACGTTTACGCAGGCAAAACAATTGGTCCCGGTGGCCAACAAGCCGGTCCTTTTTTACGGGATCGAAGCGCTCCAGGAGGCCGGGATCGGCGAGATCGGCATCGTGGTCGGTGACACAAAGGATGAGATCAAGGCCGCTGTCGGGGACGGTTCTCATTGGGGAGTTAGGATCACCTATATCGAACAGGAAGCACCTTTGGGATTGGCCCATGCGGTCAAGATTTCCGAGGAATTCATGGATAAGGAGCCCTTCGTGATGTATCTGGGCGATAATATCCTCAAGAGTGGAATCAAATCTCTGGTAGATGAGTTCAAAGAGAAAAAGCCCAGCTCGCTCATCCTTCTCACGGAAGTACCAAATCCACAGATGTTCGGAGTGGCCGAACTCGATGGGGAGCGGGTGACGAGATTGGTCGAAAAGCCGAAAAAACCGGCGAGTAACCTGGCTCTTGTCGGCGTTTACATGTTCGATTCCCACATCTTCGAGGCTGTCAGTGCCATTAAGCCATCCTGGCGCAATGAGCTGGAGATTACGGATGCCATCCAATACTTGATCGAACAAGGGCATGTGGTCCATCCCCATCTGGTTTCGGGATGGTGGAAGGATACGGGGAAGCTCGAAGACATCATCGATGCCAATCGGCTGATCCTCGAGGGCATCGAGAGGCACATCGAAGGCCGGGTGGATGAAGCCTCCAAGGTCATTGGCGAGGTCATCATTGAGGAGGATGTTCATGTGGAGAGCACTATTATCAGAGGACCGGCTATAATCGGAGCAAAATCAGAGATTATCCATGCCTACGTGGGGCCCTTCACATCCATACAGAGGGAATGCCGCATCGTGCGGACGGAGATCGAGAACAGCATCGTGCTCCAGGGGAGCGAGATCAGCGACATAGGGAGCCGGATCGACGAGAGCTTGATCGGGAGGGAAACGAAGATATACAAGTGTCCTCCCAGACCATCGGTCTATCGTTTTATGGTGGGGGACAAAAGCGAGATCGGGATCAAATGACAGGGGGAACGTTCGACACAAAAGGGTAAATGTAGGCCAAACACAAAAGGCGAAACATCGAGAGTATCACATAAAGACAATAAAATGTGTTGGGAGTGAAGGATGATCGATGGAGTCAAGACCAAACAACTCAAAGTGATCCCGGACCAGAGAGGCCGTCTTATGGAGATCCTGCGGGCCGATGACGATCTTTTTATACGGTTCGGGCAGGTGTATATGACAACGACATATCCTGACGTTGTCAAAGCGTGGCACCTGCACAAAAAGCAGACCGATAATGTGGCATGTGTGCAAGGAACGATCAAGCTCGCCGTGTACGATCCCAGAGAGGATTCACCCACATACGGGGAGGTCGATGAGTACTACATCGGCATCCATAATCCCCTCCTCGTTCAGATCCCTCCAGGAGTCTACCACGGATGGATGTGCGTGAGCCAGGAGGAGGCCATTGTCGTAAACGTCCCCACGGAGGTGTATGACCGTAAGGATCCCGACGAATTGCGTTTGGACCCCCATGCAAACGATATCCCCTATGACTGGAGAAGGCGGGATGGTTGAGGAGCGAGCGATCGCTGGGAAGATCCTTCTTGTAACGGGGGGAGCCGGTTTTATCGGCAGTAATTTTATCCATTATTGGCTCGAGAAATACCCGGATAGCCGGATCGTCAACCTAGACAAACTGACCTATGCCGGCAACCTAGACAATCTCAAGGATGTCGAAAACGACCCCAGGTACGAATTCGTCAGAGGGGACATCTGTGACCGCGAATTGGTGAGAGAGGTTTTTCAGAGGGTCGACGGAGTTGTCCATCTCGCTGCCGAAACCCATGTGGACCGGTCCATCCTGGATGCCGGAGAATTTGTCAAGACAGACGTGTTGGGCAGTTTCGAGCTCTTAGAGGCCTGCCGTCAGTCCGATGTCGAATTCTTCATCCATGTCTCCACAGATGAGGTCTATGGAAGTCGGGAGGAAGGATTTTTCGTGGAGAGCGATCCCCTCAATCCAACGTCACCATATTCGGCGAGTAAAGCCGGTGGGGACCGCTTGGCTTACGCCTACACAAAAACATATGGTCTCCCGATAATCATTTGCAGACCGAGCAACAATTATGGACCTTACCAGTATCCGGAAAAATTCATACCCCTTTTCACAACAAACGCCCTTGAAGACATGCCTCTCCCGCTCTACGGAAAAGGCATGAATGTGAGAGACTGGCTCTATGTGAAAGACAACTGCCGTGCCGTCGACACACTCATTCGAAAAGGGCAACCGGGGGAGGTCTACAACATCGGCGCCAATGATGAAGTGACGAATATTCAGGTGGCCGAAAGGATACTGGAGATCTTGGGAAAACCCAAAAGTCTGATCGAATATGTCCCGGACCGTCAGGCCCATGACCTGCGCTATGCTCTGGACTGTCGCAAAATACACGGCATCGGATGGAAGCCGGAACAAAAGTTCGAAACCGCGTTGGAGGCGACAGTGCGCTGGTATGCGGCGCATCCTGACTGGTGGAAAAAGATCAAGGAGAAGAGCGTGGAGTTCCGGAGTTTTTACGAGGCTTACTATAACAAGCGGAAATAAAGTCGTGTCTGTTCCGGCCATTCCCTGCGACCGAACTTAGCACGGAACAAGTCTGGGGGTGTGGGGAAGGAAAGCTTCGATGTCTGCTCGGGACAAAGAAACGCAAGTGACAGAAATGAGCGGAAATGAGGAGGTTCAATGAGAGTACTGATCACTGGTATTACAGGATTTGCGGGAAGCCATCTCGCTGATCATATTCTGGAAGACCATCCCGGTGTGGAACTTTTCGGGTTGGTGCGCTGGCGCAGCCGGATGGAGAATGTGCTCCACATCCAGGATAAGGTCAATTTTTATGAAGGGGATCTCAAGGACATCGTCTCCTTGAAAAAATGCCTCGTGGAGATCAAACCCGATCGCATCTTTCATCTCGCCGCACAAAGTTTCGTTCCTACATCTTGGAAATGCCCTTCGGAGACCTTCGCCATCAATGCGATCGGCCAGATCAATCTTTTTGAAGCGGTGCTCTCGCTCGGACTTTCTCCGAAGATCCAGGTTGCCGGCTCGAGTGAAGAATATGGTTTTGTCCGGCCGGAGGAGCTGCCTATGAAGGAGACCAATCCTTTGCGCCCGCTCAGTCCTTATGCGGTCAGTAAGGTCGCTCAGGACCTGCTGGCCTATCAATATTTTCGAAGTTATGGATTGAAGACCGTACGCACCCGGGGTTTTAACCACACGGGTCCCCGTAGGGGAGACGTTTTCATCTGCTCTAACTTCGCCAAGCAGATCGTTGAGATCGAAAAGCAGAAGAAAGACCCCGTGATATTGGTCGGCAATCTGGATGCTAAAAGAGATTTCACGGACGTCCGCGATACGGTCCGTGCCTACTGGTTGAGCCTGGAAAAAGGAGTTGAAGGAGAGGTTTATAACATCGGTTCGGGCAAAGCCCGTTCTATGCAGGAGATCCTGGATATGCTCCTTGAGATGACCGGCTCCGATGTCAAGGTGGAAGTCGATCCGGAAAGATTGCGTCCTTCGGATGTCCCCATACTCGAATCTGACTGTTCCAAGTTCCATGCGCTGACGGGTTGGGAGCCTCGGATTCCTTTCAAGCAGTCCCTTCGGGACCTGTTGGATTATTGGAGAGAGACGATTTGAAAACAAAGGTGTTCATCACCGGCGCTTCGGGTTTTGTCGGTTCCTATCTCTGCCGGCTGCTCCATTCTTCATCCTACATCATTTATGGGACTTGCTATCCAGAAAGGCCCGAAGACTGCGACCGAACGATCGCAGATAAGATCTATTATCAAGATGTCAGGGATGCCGAAGGATTATCTGCCCTCATCGAAAAGGTCCGACCCGATTGGATTTTCCATCTCGCGGCCGTCTCCAGCGTGAGGCGATCGTGGGACAATAGAGATGAAACCTTCGATATAAACCTTTCCGGAACATACCACCTCTTTGAAGCCGTAAGGCGGTATTCTTCCCATACAAGAATTCTCTACATCAGCTCTTCGGATGTCTACGGAGTGTTGGCTCCCGTCGATAAGCCGCTTTCTGAGGAGGATGAGATAAAGCCCGTCAATCCATACGCCTTCACCAAGATATCCGGAGAATTGCTGGCAGGATTTTATGCGCGGATCGAAGGACTGGATATCGTTCTGGCCAGACCCTTTCCCCACACCGGACCGGGTCAGAGCACCGACTTTGTCTGTCCGGATTGGGCCTTTCAGATCGCCCAGATCGAGAAGAGAGATCGAGAGCCTGTTGTAACGGTCGGGAATACAGATGTGGAGAGAGATTTTTCGGATGTGAGGGATGTGGTCAGGGCCTATGTGTGTCTCATGCAAAAAGGCCGTAAGGGAGAGGTTTATAACGTATGTTCGGGCCGGGCGGTCGCGCTCAAGGATGTGCTGGCCATGCTTCTTTCATTTGCTGTTGAAGAAATCGACGTGCGCGTCGACCCTCGGAAGCTGAGGAAAACCGACATCCCCCTTCTGGTGGGAGATAACCGAAAGATTCAGCAAGAAACGTCTTGGAAACCGAAGATCCCTCTGGAACGGACGCTGGAAGATCTGCTCAATCACGCCCGCACTCACGCTGAAATATAATTTCAGATGTCGAGTTCCAGTTGATTGTCTTTGATGATCTTCCGCTCCGATTCGATCGCCTCGAGTAACTCTGGGGTGACATCTCCTGTGGGGTAGACGCCGCTGAAACAAGCGCTGCAAAAATTTTGGATGTTTTTGTTTCCCAGACTTACCGCCTTTTCCAGGTCCTCCAAAGATTGGTAAATAACCTTGTCCGCTTTCAGTTTGTGGGCGATCTGCTTGATGGTTGCATTTCTGGCGATAAATTCGGTCTTGGTCTGCATATCGATGCCGTAAACACAGGGATGACGCAGAGGGGGAGAGTAGGCTGCGAAATAAACTTTCCTCGCCCCACATTCACGCACCATCTCGATGATGGCCCGGGATGTGTTCCCTCTCACGATGCTGTCGTCGACGAGGAGCACATTCTTACCATTCAATTCGGAGACAATAGGATTGAGTTTCTGCCGGACAGACGATTTCCTGGACTGGTCGCTGGGCATTATGAATGTGCGTCCGATATAGCGGTTCTTGACGAGAGCCTCCCGATATCGCAGCTGTAAAACACGTGCGATCTCGACCGCCGCATCCCTTGCCGAATCCGGAACAGGAACAACGACATCGATGTCCAGGTTCATACTTTTGATCTTTTGGGCAAGAAAGTTTCCCAGATGAACACGGCAGTCGTAGACATTGACATTGTCGATAAAAGAATCGGGTCGGGCGAAATACACCCATTCGAAAAGGCAGGGCGTGTGGGGGCAATCGGCAATTTTTTTTGTGTGGATATTCCGCTTTTTATCGATGAATAGCGCTTCTCCGGCATCGACGTTTTTGATGTGACCGAAGTTCATGATGTTGAGACTTACGCTTTCGGAGGCGACTGCATAAGAAGGGACGGGACCATCGTCCCGGTTGCCGTAGACGAGAGGCTTGATGCCGTAGGGATCCCGGAAGGCTACGATACCCTCATCCGCGATATACCCGACGACAGAATAGCTGCCTCGGACCTTTTCATACACGCTCCGGACAGCACGGAAAATGTCTTTAGGCCCCAGGCTTTTGATGTTTTGCTCTGCAAGCTCCTGGGCAAAAATATTGAGGATGGCCTCCACATCGTTTTCGGAGTTGAGCCGACGTTTGTGCTTTGTATAAAGAACTTTTTTGATCTCTTGATAATTGATGACATTCCCGTTGTGAGCCATTATGATTCCGAAAGGAGAGTTGATGAGGAATGGCTGGGCTTCGTCGTCGCCGTAACCGCCTATCGTGGGATAGCGGGTGTGGCCGACCCCGATGTTTCCCTTCAAACGCTTGAGGTGATCTTCTGTAAAGATGTCCCTTACGAGGCCGTTTCCCTTTTTGGTGTGGAAACGTCCGTCATAAGTGATGATTCCCGCGGAATCCTGTCCCCTGTGCTGAATGGCCAGCAATCCTTGATAGAGATCATTGAACGCGCTGTCGTTCCCGTAGATTCCGACTATGCCGCACATGGCCTATCTCGAGCTTCATCAGCGTTCAACACCAAATCCATATTCACTCCTTTTGAGCCATCAATTGCGAGTTTTTTTGGACGTGTTTCGATTCCGGATCCAGAAACACTATCATTATACTTGTTTTTATCGGTGAATTGAATGGAAAAGTACGAATCCCGAGAGGTCTGATGACAAAGATTCCTCAACCTCGAAAGGGTGTCCGATCGGGTGATAACAAAGATTTTGAGAAGAGCAGAATGAGTTGATATCAAGCGAAACATAGCTACAGATGAAGCGCCTTGATGAGCTCATCTGGGTTGACAGTGGCGGTGCCGATTTTCCCCACCACGACCCCGGCCGCCGCGTTGGCTAACATGGCAGCTTGCAAGATCGATGAGCCAGAGAGGAGGGCCAGGGAGGCCGTGGCGATAACGGTGTCGCCCGCTCCGGTGACATCGAAAACTTCCTTGGCGATCGTGGGAATGTGGACGTCTTTTTTCCCCTTCTCGAAAACGCTCAGGCCGCGTTCCCCTCTTTTGAGAATCATGTATTTCGCATCGATCCGGGAAAGGATCTTTTCTCCAGCCTTCTCCACGCGATCGTCTGTATCGCAGGGAAAATGCACGATCTGCTCCGCCTCGGTGTGATTGGGATTGATGAGCGTGACCGGTGAGAATGAGAAAAAATTATCGAATTTCGGGTCGACGAACACAGCGATCCCCTTCTTTTGGGCGTAAGGCAGCAGCTTCTGCATCAATGACTTTTTGAGAAGACCCTTGTTGTAATCCGAGATGAGAATGCCTTCAAAAACGGTGGCCTGGATGAATTCGAAGATCTTTTCCTCTACAGCAGCAGATATGGACTTCTTCTCTTCCTGGTCGACTCTGACGACCTGCTGGTGATGGGCGATGATGCGCGTTTTGACTGTTGTGGGCCTTTTTTTATCGACGAAGATACCCGAGCTATCCGGAACGCTCTCTTTGATCCACGCTCCTGCCGGGTCATCGCCCACCACTCCCACGGGGATCGGGACTGCGCCCAGGCTCTGTAGATTATGGCAGACATTACCGGCTCCGCCCAGGCATGATGTGTCTCGGTGGACCTCGACCACCGGCACAGGAGCCTCTGGTGAGATGCGGCCCACGTTTCCCCAAAGGTACTTGTCGAGCATGAGATCGCCCAAAACGAGGACTCTTTTATCGACAAAACTCCGGACGATGCTGGTCATCCGTTTTATGTCCACATTAGTCATTTCGTTCCTCCAGAAATATGGGGTTGGATAGGATCCAGGGAATGTCCTTGCTCATCGGACTCCGCTCCTTCAAATACACCTCCACGCGGTATGTCCCCGGACCTTTTGTTACCGGATAGGACCATCTCTGTTCATTCGACCGGAAGACAGGGGTCCCGCTTTGCAAGATTTGTGCTTCGAGTGTGACTCCTACGGGCATTGCAGCGTGCAGGGTGGTTTCTGTCTCGATAGAAAGTCGGCTCCCCATCGGGAAAACCTTGTCCGCCTGTGTTGCCCAGAAACGAAAGCCCTTTGCCTGTGCCGCCCCATCCACAGCGTTGTAAAAGTTGCCGTGGCGCAAGGCATCGAACACCTGTCGTGAGGCTGTTCCGAATTCTGTTGCAAGCGGTTTCGAAAGAGGGACGTGCAGTTGAAGAGAGGAGAATAAGGCGTTGTACAGGAGATGTGCGTCGACGCTGTAATAGCCAAAAATACGCTGGTCCTCATTCAAAGAGTCCCATTTCAAGAGATTTTTCTCGGGCCTTTCGAGGACCTTGAGGAACGCAAATTTGGAATCGAGAAGGAGGGCCGGGAGGTAAAACAGGGACAGGGGAAGGCTTCGTTTCAGCATGCTGTCTGCGCTGATGATCTCGATGCCGCTGTAATCCGCTTCGGGTCCCCAACTCCACAGGACTTTCGAATAGGGATGAGCGATGACCGTAAAACCCCCCAAAACACGAACCTGGTGTACGGCCTGCTCCGCTGTGGAAGAAAAAGACGAAGATGGAAGATTGAAACCGACCGCTACGAGATGACCCCTATTTTGCGAAAGCTCGGAGCCGCATAGCACAAGAACGCCCTCTTTCCATCCCTGGCTGCGGAGAGATTCATAATTCGGCCTTCCGTGGTCGGTGACTACGATAAAATCCAGGGACCTGTCGGCGGCACATTTAGCGATCTTCTCTACGGAGCTCCTCCCGTCTGAAAAAGCGGAATGGATGTGAAATGCGCCCGCGACCTCCAAAGACGAATCTTTTTGGGGGACCGTT
>JASFEP010000022.1:0-22106 GCA_050124775.1 Candidatus Aminicenantota bacterium | reverse complement strand
TCCCCGATTATTCTTTCGAGGCTATGGCAGAAAAAAAACGAGGACTCAAACACTACCAAGACAGGCTTATGGCCATGGATATCCGTTCATGGCCTGTCTCTCAACAAGTCGATTATCACTTGGTTAGGGCAGAAATGAATGGGATGGAATTCTATCATCGCGTTCTCAAACCCTGGGCACGGGACCCCTGTTTTTATCTTCCTTCCCAGGGAGGAGCGGGGCCTGTCATCCGTATCGGCCTGAAGATCCCCGATCGCTTGCCTATTCCTGAAGACAAGATCGATGAGATTCGCATTAAGCTAAAGGCCATCCCGGAAATGTACGAACAGGCAAAAAAAAATCTGACCGATGGCGCCCATGATTTTGCGGTTATGGCCATCCGGAGCGCGAAGGAAGAGAGTGAAGGATACAAAAAACTTGCCGCTCGACTTGCCGAGTATCATCCGGATCTGGCTGCAGAAGCCAAAAGAGCGCAAAACGCGGTGGAAGAGTATGGATTCTGGGTCGAAGAGAACCTCGATCGAATGACAGCCATAGCGGGAGTCGGAAAGGAAAATTACAATTGGTGGTTGAAAAATGTCCATCTTTTTCCCTACATGTGGGAGGATTGTCAGGATATAGTCGAACGTGAAGACAACCGCATCATCACCTTTCTGAAACTCGAAGAGAATCGAAACCGTAAGCTCCCTCCGATCGAACCGGTGTCTTCCCAGGAGGAATACAAAGAGAGCGTTAGAGAATCGCTTGAGCACGTGATGAATTTTCTCAAAGACGAAGAGATTTTTACGGTCCAAGATTATCTGACCACAGATGACTACTTTGGAAGATGGTATGATTTCGAAAGCCCTTGGCCAGAGAAGCATGATTACTTCTTTAATTTCTCCCACCGCGAGTCACTTCCCGAAGAAACACATGAATGTGTGGGTCATTATTTCGATGATCTGCGACATCAGCGCGATGACCGTCCTATCCGCGGCGTCCGGCGCCTTTATGAGATCGACTGGATCAGGTCCGAAGGATATGCCTTTGCTCTTGAGGAACTCCTGATGCACGCAGGTTATCTTGACGACCGTCCCCGGAGAGGAAGAGAAGTCGTCTATGAACAGGCCGCTTTCCGCACCTGTCGGGCCCTTGCGGACCTCAGAATGCACAGCCATGACTATACGCTCGAAGAGGCCATGGACTTTGCCGTCAAGTGTGCACCCCACGGAGAATTGCTCGAAGACAGCCCGCATCTCCACTATGAGATGCAGACAACTTTGCGCTATGTGGGATGGCACATGGGAATGGTCGTGGGCAAGGTTCAGTTCATGAAACTCTTCAGGGACCGGGCCAAACAGTTGGGTGATGAGTTCAACCTGCGCCAGTTTATGGATGAGTTTCTTGCCGCCGGCATGATTCCGATGTCTCTGATCCGGTGGGAAATGACCGGTTACGATGATGAAATCAAGGAATTGTGGTAATCCTTCTTAATGAATAATCTCAGTTAAAGGAGTGTGATATGTCAAAGAGTGCCATAAAGATGTTTTTTATTTTGTGTATCAGCATCGTTTTAGCAAGCCTAGTCTGGCCATCCCAATCCAACAAAAAGCTAGAGCCCAAATTTGAAATCCGGCTCGAAAAAAGTGTTATGGTGCCGATGAGGGACGGAGTCAGATTGTCGACAGATTTCTACTTTCCGAAGGGCTCGAGTAAGGACCTACCGGTGATACTCATCCGAACTCCGTACAACAAGAACGAATTCAGAGACCGAAAGCAGAGACCACAGGCCTACAAGTTCGCATCTCAGGGTTTTGTCGTTGCTATCCAAGATTGCCGAGGAAAATTCGAATCCGAAGGTATTTATTCACCCCCCGCGGGTCAGGAAGCCGAGGACGGCTATGATGCTGTGGATTGGCTTGCGAAACAGCCATGGAGCAACGGTAAGATCGGCACCTTTGGCTGTTCTTATCCGGCGGAAGTTCAGGCAGCACAGGCGCCTCTGAGACATCCGAACTTGAAATGTATGATCCCGCAATGTGGCCCCATGATCGGTGCGGCCAACGGCCGTTACAGATACTGGTCCGGCTTTAAAGGGGGTGTTCTGGACCTTGCAGCGAGCATTTCATGGTATTTCAGAGCGGCGTCTAAGTACTCTTTTAAGCCACCGGCAGGTCTTTCCGATGATGAAGTTCGTAAGATCCGGCATTTATTCGACCCAGGGCCAACAAACTTCCCGGATGTCGATTTCGAAAAGCTGAACTGGCATCTACCGCTGGTCGACATTATGAAAAAAGCAGGTTCGCCTCCCAATGATTGGGAAAAATTGATCACCACCGATTTTGGAGATCCGTGGTGGCACGATGTGATGGGCTATTACGACGGCACAGAAAAAATCGACGTGCCTGCGCTGCACATGAGCTGTTGGTATGATCCCAGCGTAGACGAGACGATTTATGAATTCAATTACTTCAGGGAAAATTCCGTTTCAGAAATATCCGCGAATAATCAGTTCCTTATCGTTTCTCCAACCACACACTGTGGATTCGAACGGGCGACGGAACACACAACAGTCGGCGAGCGCGATGTGGGAGACGCCAGGCTTGACTACTGGGACATCTATATAAAGTGGTTCGCGCACTGGCTGAAGGGAGTCGATAACGGAATTACGGATATGCCGAAAGTGCGGTATTACACCATGGGGCGCAACGAGTGGAGGTCGGCGCATATCTGGCCGGTTCCAGAGATCGTTTACACCAAATATTATCTGCACAGTCAGGGACGTGCGAACAGCCGGAATGGAGATGGACAGCTCTCGATGGAAATGCCGGGGAATGAATCCGCCGATTCCTTCATCTACGACCCCGGGAATCCGGTTCCTTCGGTCGGAGGCCAGCGCGGGACCTCTTACGGAACTCCCGCCGGAGCTATCGATCAAGCGCCGGTCGAACTTCGTAACGATGTTTTGGTCTACACTTCACCCGTATTGAAGAAAGACATCGAAGTTACGGGTCCGATCGCAGTTGTGCTCTACGTGTCTTCATCCGCCAAAGATACGGATTTCACCTCTAAGCTCGTGGATGTTTATCCCGATGGCACGGCTTACAACATTCAGCAGGGAATATTCCGAGCGAGATATCGAGAAGGATTCACCAAAAAAGTCTGGATGGAAAGGGGAGAAACGTACAAGGTTCAGATCAACCTGGATGCCACCAGCAATACGTTTAAAAAGGGACACAGAATCCGTGTACAAGTTTCCAGCAGCGATTTTCCGTTGTTCGAACGAAACCTTAACACCGGTGGCAACAATTATGATGAAACAGAGTGGGTGGTTGCGGAGAACACGATCCACCATTCTAGAGAATTCCCATCCCACATCCTTCTCCCTATCATACCGGATAAAAACGATTAGAGAGCATATCCTGTGGCCTCTCCTCTTGTGCAGCGAAAGTCCACACTCGACTGAGAAGCATAAACCTTAGGAAAGGAGGTCGATGATGGAGTATCGAACATTGGGGCGCACAGGTGTTTTGGTCTCGCCCATGTGTCTGGGATCGGACGATTTTGGCGATGCCACTCCACCGGACATCGCATCAAAAATCATTGTGAGAGCGCTGGACGCTGGCATCAATCTTATCGACACCGGAAATCTTTACGCTGAGGGAGAAAGTGAAAAAATTATCGGAAAGACGCTCAAAGAAAATAAGCTCCGCCATCATGTTCTTATCTCAACCAAAGTGGACCATGCTCCGAGAAAAAAGGGAGTTTCTCTAGACGAATATACTCCTCGAATGGCTCCTAACACACAAGGCAATTCCCGCTTGAACATCATGAGGGCCTGCGAACTCTCATTGATAGATCTTCAGACTGACTATATCGACATCTTCCAGATTCACCGTTACTACCCTGAGTACCACATCGAAGAGACCCTGGGTGCGCTCACAGACCTTGTTCGACAAGGAAAGGTCCGGTATATCGGTTGTTCAACATTTCCTCCATGGAAGGTCATGCATGCCCTGATGTTGAGTGAAATGAAAGGTTATGCGCGATTTATCGTTGAGGAGTCCCCCTATAATCTGCTCGATCGCCGTATCGAAAACGAACTCATCCCATTGGCGCAGGAAAACGGGATGGGAATCCTGGGATGGGCCCCCCTTGCACACGGCATGTTGCTCGGAGTTTACAACGACGAGAATGAATATCCTGAAGGCTCAAGGGCAGCAGCACGGGGCGCTTTTTATGCGGACCGCATATCAGCCAAGGGCATCACCGTCGGGAAAAAATTTGTCAAATTGGCGAAGGAATCAGGCCTAACGCCTGCCCAGCTCGGAGTCCTATGGTCCAAGGATCAACCTGGAGTGACCGCTCCCTTGATAGGTCCGCAAAAAATAGAGCAACTCGAGGACCTGGTTCCTGTTTTAGAAATGACACTATCCGATAAATTGAGGGCAGCCTGCGACGAGCTTGTTCCGCCGGGCAGCGCTGCGGCCGATTTCCACAACACAGCCGGCTGGATGAAACAGCGGCTCACGTGACCTGGCAAAAAATGCCCTCGCAATCAATCGGACTAAATGAAACAATTTGATTTGTCCTTCATTTGCCTTTAAACTGATTGGCTATGATCGCTGAAAAGGAATCTCTCACATACAAAAAGATCGTCATCTTCTGGATTCCTTTGGCTGCGACATGGTTAATGATGGCTGCCGAAGGGCCTATTCTGGCAGCCGTCATCGCCCGCCTTGTAGAACCCAAATTCAATCTTGCGGCTTTTGGCGTGGCCTTTTCCTTCGGAGTCCTCATCGAAGCGCCCATCATCATGCTCATGAGCGCCTCTACAGCATTGGTGAACAATCGCGACTCCTACGTCAAATTGAGAAATTTCTCCTTGACCTTGATAGTCATGTGCACCCTGATCATGCTCGTCTTTATTATCCCTCCTATTTTTTATTTCATAATGCAGCGGCTGATAGGACTTCCCGCAAATGTCGCCCGGCTGACACATCAGGCCTGTCTTGTCCTCATCCCCTGGCCGGGAGCCATTGGCTACAGACGTTTCTATCAAGGTATCCTGATTCGGAGCGACCTCACACGCCGGGTCGCTTACGGAACTATGATCCGCTTGACAACAATGTCGGCCACAGCCCTCACCTGTTATTTTTTCTTTCCTCTCAACGGGGCAACAGTCGGCACGCTCTCTCTGTCACTCGCTGTTTCTGCAGAAGCTTTAGCCAGCCGCATGATGGCCCACCGATCCGTGAAAGAGCTTATGACCGATGAAGAGAAAGAAAGGTTTCGACAAAAAACTTTGTCTTACAGATACATCACCAAATTTTACTATCCTCTAGCATTGACATCCATATTGGGATTGGGCGTCCATCCTATGGTGACCTTTTTTATGGGGCAGAGCCGCATGCCCATCGAATCGCTGGCCGTTCTCCCCGTGATCAATTCTCTCGTGTTCCTGTTCAGGAGCATGGGATTGTCTTTCCAGGAAGTGGGGATCGCACTCATGGGAGAGAATAACAGGAACTTCACGATGCTGCGTAATTTCGCCCTGTTTCTTGGCATAACTGTTGTCTTGGCGCTCTCGCTCATCACATATACTCCCCTCTCCTACATCTGGTTCAACAAGATCTCAGGACTTTCATTGGAACTCACTCGTTTTGCACGTCTGCCCGCACAGATCGTGAGTCTTCTCCCCGGACTCACCGTGCTCATCTCCTTCCAGAGGGCCATCCTTGTAAAGAATGAGAAGACCGCACCGATCACAATCGCCACCTCTATCGAGGTCGTTGCCATTTTTGCCATATTGTTTGTGGCCATTGCAGTGTTCAATCCCATTGGGGCTGTAGCCGCAGCCATAGCTTATATCTCCGGACGCCTCTTCGCAAACATTTATCTCTTCAGGCCCTGCAATAAGGCTCTGGTTAGAAGATTTAAGTGAATTTGACAAGCGATAGGGGCTGTGATATACAATTTTTTCAGGATATCCTAAAAAAAAGTCTAATCTGATGAAATTATTTGCCTTTGTCGGAAATTCGAACACGGGAAAAACGCGGATGATCGCGCAATTGGTTCCTGTGCTCAAACACAGAGGCTTTACCGTAGCCGTCATCAAACACTGTGCGCATGGTTTTGAACTGGACACTGCCGGAAAAGATTCCTGGAATTTTACAGAGTCAAACGCTGATGCAGTGGCCATGGTGTCTCCCGATCGACTAGCCATAATCAGCTCCATCGAGGACCATCCCCAGCCAGAAAACATTGCTGTGAAGCATTTTGAAATGCCTGATATCGTTCTGGTCGAGGGTTTTAGAGGGGACAAAGGCATCAGGAAGATCGAGGTCCTTAGAAAAGAGATCGCAGAGAAGCTCGAAAGCGCTCCGTCAGAGTTATTTGCAGTCGTGGCCGACTTTGATGTAGATACGGATAAGCCCCTCTTCCATCCGGATCAGATCGAACAGCTTGCAGACCAGATCCAAGCTTCAGTCGTCAAACAAAAATCATCGCTCTCCCTGCACATCGACGGAGAATCGATCCCGATGAATGATTTTGTCCAAAAGATCCTCACAAATGCTATAATGGGAATGATAGGATCGCTGGAAGGAATAAAGGAGAATCCGAAACGTATTGCCATATCCCTTTTGAAGAAAGGAGAAAATGATGCGAACACCTAAAAATTGGTTATGGTTCATCCTGTTCGGTTCCCTCTGGGGAATCAATGAAGTGCTTATGGGCGAAGTTCTGTCAGCGAGCGAAGTGCCCCACTTTTCAGTTCTTCTCACAGTTATCGCCCTGTTTATACTGGCCGTTGCTAGAGGAATCGTCAACAAACCAGGCTCATCGACAGTGATAGGTATGATCGCGGTTCTCTTCAAGTTAGCCAATGCCGCTCCTTTCTATTGCCACCTGCTCGGCATATTTATGGTTGGCTTGACGTTCGATGTTTTTTCAACTCTGCTCATAAAGAAAGAAGAAACATCCGCGATCAAATGCGGCCTCACAGGATTCCTGAGTGCTTACTCCGGGAATGCACTGTTTGCTCTGGTCATCACCTACATCATCCGTTATGATATCTGGACGAGCGCAGGCTTGCCCAAAGTCCTCGAGCACATTTTCGTGTCCGGTACATTTACGGCTATCCTCGCTGCTTTTGCTGTGCCATTGGGATTCAAGCTCGGAGTCACCAGCGGAGAGATCGCTGATAAAAAGCCGAAATGGACCTACGCCGGCACAATGGTCACCGTTTTTATCATCTGGATCCTGATGCGAGTCGTGGGCTGATAGACTCCGCTCCCTTCCGTTCGTTTTAATCAAACAAAAAAATCAGGGGAGGAAGTCGCATTCGGGTCTTTTCGCTTATGGGAATTGCTCTCTCAGCGAAGAACATCCACTCTGATCCCGAATTCAAAGTAACGGCCCCGCCAGGGATATCCGGGTTCCGTGTAGTAGAATTTGTCGAAAATATTAGTGACCTTGATAAAAGGCTCCCAGGCTCCCCACCGATAGGATGCAGCGATATCAAGACTGGCGAAAGAAGGGATATCCAAAAGCTCATCCGAACCGAAATCATACCAGGAGGATGAAGACACCAGCATGCCTAAAAAACTGATGCGGAAGTTCACCATCGGGAAAAGGATCCAATCAAAATTGAGCGTGTGGTTCGGCAGCACATCCAGAGGCCGGTCATCCGATACATTCTTATGGTCCAGATAGGTGTAGTTGATCGTCGCACTCATCCACCGAAAAGATTTCTGCAACTGCATCTCCAACCCGTTGATATAAGCTTCACCCACATTGAAATATCGGCGCGTCCGGTCCGGAAGTCTCACGCTGTCGATCAGGTTTTTGAACCTTGAGAAAAATATAGAGCCCGTCCAATAAAAATCTTTACTGTAGGTAAAACCGAACTCCCCGATATTCCCTGTCTCACTCAAAAGATCCGGATTTCCCGATGAACGGGAGTACATGGAACGCATAGATGGAAATTTTGATTTCCGAGAAAAGGATAGGTGAAAGGATAAAGCATCCATAGGAGAAAATTTGATTCCGACGAGAGGATTGATCTTAGAGGAGTTCTCACCCTCGAATTTGTCCAAATAATCGAGACTCAGTCCAGCAATCAGTTTCCATTTCCCGGCGAAGGAAAAATGGTCCTCGATCCCCAATGAGAAGGTCCCCTGATCATACTCTTCCCAAGGTTCATCCGAATCGTCCTGAAGTCGGGCGATATCTCTTTTCACCGAGAGACTTGTCTTCAAGGCGTTAGAAGGAACAAGGCGAAAATCCCAAAGACCGAAAAGACCGTACACCGAATTATCATATGTGCTGACGAAATCCAGTTCCGTCATCCTTTGATCCGTGAAGGCATCCAATGTGTTGTCGTACTGAACATAAAAGCCCCTGAAATGGAGAGTTGATCTATTCCCCAGAGCCGTATAGCCTCCGGCATTGAAGGAATACCGGTCCCAATTTTTGAAGCGCCAGTAGCGGGGCCTGTCCGTGTCTAGACCCGGCGGAATCCCATACTCTGAAAAATATAATCCGGCATTAAACAGGATCTCTGTGCGGTCGGAGGGAGTGTAGTAGAGCTTGAAATTGAGATTCGTCCGTTCGTAGTCGCTGTTCATCCGGTCCGTATTCCCCGACTCTTCGTCCGCATAGATAAATCCATCGGAATCCTGATACTGCAGTGTTCCGGCAAATCCAAGACGGCCCCACTGGTGGTTGGTATCCATGGTAAGGCTGCGGGTGTTTTTTTCGCCATAGGAAGCATTCAGCGATAATTCCGAGCCAGCGCTGGGCCTTCGCGTGATGACATTGACGATACCACCTAGAGCATTAGGCCCGTACAGGACAGAAGAAGGTCCTTTGGTGATCTGGATAGAATCGATACCTCCCGCAGCAACAGTTTTCAGGTCGAAGCTGCTGAAATACGGCTCATACACAGGAATCCCGTCGACCAGAAGCACGATCCGCCGCGAATCCACGCCCCTCAGGTTGAGCATGTACTCATTTTTGCTTCCCACTGTCACATAAACACCGGGAGCGAATTTCATACCCTCGGCGAGATCGACAGGCCTATTCCTCTCGAACATTGTGGAATCCAATCGAGTCACTGTCGAAATGGGAAGATTTTTGGGCGCTTCAGCCACTACCAAGATCTCTTCTGTGATCTTTGCAGGCTCCTCGGGCCTTTTTTTCTCTTTGTGTGTTGGCTGCTCTTGAGCGGAGAGAAATGGAAGCGCGATAAGAAGGATCAAAACCGCAACTAAAGATAGGACGAATAAATGATTATTCATTGATAATCTCCTTTCCAAATGAGGGAGGCAGAGCCGTTTCCAGCCCGACCCTATCGGTTTTTTTCCATAGCCATCTGAGCCTTAGGCAAAAAACTCGGAGACTAAATTCTAGTGAATAGCAGATTCGAAGATCGATGTCAATATCCAGTGCATTTTGCATTTTCGAGTGAACCTTTGTATTATGATTTTTTAATATCGACTGTGGCGATTTATTCAAAGCAAATGTTTTTCAGTGGAGATAATCGATTAAGGAGATAACAATGACTGACGACGCCGAAGCTTGGATTCCTGAGGTGGTCGGTGATTGGTGGCAGATCGCCGGAAATCCTGATCTGGGAAAATACCAGACAGAACGTCAGGAACCACTGGATTTTGGCATATGGCAAGCTGCGGATGGTACCTGGCAACTGTGGTCATGCGTCCGATACACAGGATGTGGGGGAAAAACCAGGCTTTTTTACCGCTGGGAAGGCCAAAGGTTGACCGATAAAGACTGGCGCCCCATGGGAATTGCCATGGAAGCAGATCCAAATTTCGGAGAAACAGAAGGAGGTCTTCAGGCGCCTTATGTTCTCCGCAAAGGGGATGGTTATTATATGTTTTACGGAGATTGGGTCAACATCTGTCTGGCAAAAAGCTGGGATGGCAAGACATTCGCCCGGCACTTGAATGCCGACGGCCTTTCAGGATTATTCTCGGAAAAGCCTGGCACGAGCAGTCGAGATCCCATGGTGATGGCCTGCCGGAATAAGTACTATATCTATTACACAGGTGTCCCTGGAGGAAAAGGGGCTATCTACTGCCGGACATCGACCGATCTGCTCGATTGGGGGGAATCAACTGTGGTTTCTTCAGGAGGAATTGGAGGAGATGGACCGGCTTCCGCAGAATGTGCTTTCGTTTACTACCTCCCCCACGATTTTGCCTTTTATTTTTTTCGAGCCCATCCAGTTAAAGACAGCGACGAATACGCGACAGCTGTGTATCGGTCCGAGAATCCGCTCGATTTCGGCGTCGATTCCGACGAATATCTCGTCGGCAGCCTGCCCTTTGAGGTCGTCCGGATTATCAAGGACGGACCGGATTTCTATCTGACAGCCCTGAATCCGGACTACGACGGCATCAGGCTCGCAAGGATGAAATGGGTTCCGATTAAAAAGTAAAAAACGTGTTAAGCCGATAACAAACTTTTCAAATAACTACATAATCTGTGCTTTCATCCAGCCGGCTGTGTTGTGGAAATTTGCCACATTGCTGCCGGGAGGGACGAGGTTGTCGCAGGCTTCCCGTAGTTCATCGGACAGGGTCATCTCCAAAACCGGGATCGTATCCTCGAGATGCTCCATGGTCTCGGGGCCCACAAGGGGCGCAGTGATGCCCGGTTGGTCTTTGACCCACAGGATCCCCAACTGGGCGGGTGTCAGACCGGCTTCTTTGGCCAGAGCCGAAAACTTTTTCCCCACTTCGATGCCTTTGGCCGTAACCCGGTCTGCATAAAAACCTCCCCGCAAAGCAGCCCGCGAATCGGGCGGATACTCGTCCTCTTTGTCGTAAACTCCTGCCAGAATGCCCATGGCGAGGGGCGACCAGGTGATAATACCGAGGCCGAACTTTTGCGCCATCGGTACCAATTCATTCTCTATGCGCCGGTCCAGGAGGTTATAAGGAGGCTGTTCGGTCGCAATGCGCACATATCCCTTGAATTCACTGAGGAGGATCGCTTCAGTCACGGCCCAAGCGGGATGGGTCGAGAGACCTACATACCGGATCTTACCCGCCCGCACAAGATCTGTCAAAGCGCTCAGAGTCTCTTCGATGTGCACCTCCAAGTCCTGGCGGTGAATCTGATAGAGGTCGATATAGTCCGTCTGAAAACGCTTCAGGGAACCTTCAACAGCTCGCATCATGTTCAAACGGGTAGGCCCGCTCTGATTCGCACCGAGCTCTGGAACAAATTCATCCAGCGTCAATCCCGGACGGCGCTGCCCGTGGTCGCACTTTGTGGCGAGCAACACCGAGTGACGCATTCCGTTATCTTTCAGGGTGCGGCCGATAATCCGTTCGCCCTCTCCTTCTGCATAAGAATCTCCTGTGTCAAAGAGGTTGAATCCCGCCTCGATCGCGCGGTTCATCATTGCTGCACATTCTTTTTCAGGCACGGGATCTGCAAAACAGTCCGTTCCAAAACAAAGAGGTGAAACCTGCACGCCTGTGCGCCCTAAATTTCGATATTCCATAATTTATCCTCCGTTAAGTTTTTTTATCCTTTTTGAGCTTTAAATCTTTGATAATGCCCGAGTGTTCCCATTCCTTGATGGTTCCCCACTGGAAATTCTGGTCCGTAAATCCCACCACTCGGATCCCTGTTTCCTTTTCATTCTTCAAAAAATTTTGTATGGATTCATACGTCACTCCGCTCAGGGATTCGATCTCTAGCCACCGATTCTTCTCCACTTCAAGAAAGATATGATACTTCGTCTTATCGTAAAGACGTTTTGCTTTCCTTATTCTGTGTACGTCCACGATTTCTCCACTTTACGAAAGGGTTCTACATCCTCACTATTATTTTTATGTAAAGCCCAAAGTCAAATGGACGTGACCGAGCACTATTTGTACTCCTCGATGGTGAAGGTCTTGGCTTTGAATTTGCCATCTGGGAGAACCTTCGGAAATTTGTACTCCGGATCTGTGAGCAGGGCATAGATCTTTGGATCGCCAGTTCTGACTTTCTCCGCAGTGTTGTATCGCCACTCCTCTTTGATCCGTTCCAGCCTTCCAGGAAAATCCTGAGCTCCGAGAATAGACGTGAGAGCCCAATAGATATATTCTGTGACCTGGCAATCGTATTGGCATGTCTCATCGTAATAAGTATACCATGCGTCATCAGGGTATTTTTCCGGAACTTCTTCGAAATGCCCTCCCCTGGCCTCATCCATGATCTTGGCCACTTCAGAACCAGGTTCCGTGCTGAAAACATCAGGATAGGCAATCGCATAACCCACATCCGTAATGGGGTGGATGATTTCTTCGAGTGCTGCGTCGAAAATCCCCTGTTCCGCACCCCCCGGACGGGTCTCATAGTCATAAAGAGATTGTTTGGCACCCGGCGGAAGGACTCCCCTGCCTATGGCTCTCAGTTCCTCCTCGTCTTTTGCCATGACCAGTATCGTATTCTGACCGACCAGAGCATCCTGAACTTTTGGATTATCCGGCACTCCGTCCTCATCGTTATCCAAATACTCGGCCATAATGACGGCGGCATGCAAAAGTTTCTCATCAGCGACATTGTTCGTTGCGACGACACGGATTCCGAACACGGTCACTTGTTTGGCAAAATGAGGTTTATAAGAAATATCCGATGCAGCAGAATCTGACCGATCCGAATCCCCTGACCCGCAACTTATCAAAAAGACGATCAGAAGTCCTAGAAAAAGAAGAGAGTGTTTTTTCATAAGATCTCCAATGGGAAAATCGACATGTGCACTTGTTTTGTATATCACATTCCTGCATGAAGTGCAATTTTAAAAAGTTGAATTTGTTTTAATTTCGTTTTATTATCTTTCAATCCTTAAACAATATTTTCAAATAATTTATGATATTGGTCTCATTTTTAGCATTTAACTTTAAAATTAAAAGCAGGCTCATGCACACATATACAAATCAAGTGTGCAATCATTATATAGGATTGATCAAATTCTACGATAGGGCCAGATATAATGTATAATAGAGAAAAAAATATATGACTGAGTATATCCGTGAATACGATTTTTTCAGTCCTGGCGCGGCTTCAAAATAATTCATAAAATAAAATCAAAATGATGCAGTAGACATTCATACAATGAGAATCGGCTTCAAAGCTCGGAAAAAGAAAGAAAGCGGGAATGAGTGCAACATCATAATCCCCGAGCACTTAGAAATGATGGAGGGAATTAGAGCTAAAAACAAATACGGCGGTCTTACTCAATCTTTGGCTATCCATCTGATATTGCTTTCCTGCATGGTTTTCCTTCAAGAAGCTCCGCAACAGCAAAAATATGCGCTCTCATTCTCGCCAACTGTCGGCGACATTTTCCACTACCAGCTAGATCTGTCTTTAGCGGCGGGTGGAAAAGATTTCCAGGGAAAGGATATCTCTCTGGAAGGTAATGCTTCGGGAGAACTGCTTTTTACGATAAAACGCAATATCGCTAATCAAGTGGCTGCAGTGGTTACGACTCCGGGGATCCGCTTTGATTCGACGGAGTTCGAGCAGCACCAAGGGTATACTCTGATAACAAAAAATTCAGAGGCCGTACGAGTTTCCTTTAACCACAAAGGCGGTGTGACACAGGTTCACAATCTCGAAGCGCTCAACACTAAAAGCATTGGGAACATTTCCTTCGAGCAGATTCTCAGCAAATATCTGCCAACTTTGCCGGACAAAGCCGTGGCGGTCGGCGAAACCTGGAGTGACAGCCAAACTTTTAGTATCGCCTTCAAGACAATCGACCTGGACGTAATACTGGACAGAGATTATGTTCTTCTCAATGTCCAGCCTGCAAAGAACGGCGACATAGCGATCATATCCATTTCTTACAGCGTTGAGCTATCTGGCTCTAGAAATTGGGAGGATTGGGCAGGAGGTTTCGAAGGACAGGGCACTGGAACGGGATCGTTCCTATTCAACATCCAACGGAGCTGTATCCAGCAGTTCAATGTGGAATATGGGACGGAGGCAACTTTGGTTATCAGAAAAAAAGAACGACCTGTCTTGAAACAACCCTTCCGTTTGTCTGTAACAGCCTCTTTTATGATGATGCAATAAGAGAAAAACGATTCTGCCGGTGGGGTCCGATTTCCAAGCCCAGGTCAGATAGAAATTTCTATAATTTCAATCTGATTCAAGTCTTTTGTTCCAAGTCCGAGTGTCTCGGCATAGTCCGTGGCCCCTCCTATGCCTTCGGGGGCAAAACCATGATCAAGATCTGCCAAGATCTCCTGGCAGTACATGTCTGCAGCGACGATGTCTCCACAGATAACGACCTTATTCGCCTGTACAGGAACACCAGAATAGTAGCTAGGGCCGGCAGCGGTCAAAACTGTCCGGGCATCGACGATGTTGAGCTCCGGATTTACGGCAAATGCGATTTCTGCCAGGGTTTCCTTAAAGTCCAAGGCATCTCTATGAAGATAGTATCTCGTGGATACCATGCCGGGCCCTGAAACCGTACCGACATTGTTTTTCAGAGCACAGGTATGTTCGGCCGTATGATGCCTCTTGAGAACGCAGGAGTTGATGATGATAGGCGCATCATAGATGGCGGAATAGACGTTCAAATTTTCCGTATTCAAACTCCAGCCGTTCCTCTTGACTGGATAGGTCTGGGACATTACGACCAGGTCCGCCCCGGCCATGTTAATAAGAGGGTCCATCTTAGAGTAGGAGTAAACGCCCGGGGCAGGCTCATATCCCTGGTCAGCGACGCTGACAGTCCCACTGGTCACTTTCTGGACCTCTTTGACAGTGGCAACCAGGCTGTTCACATCGCTCATTCCCGGATAGGGTTCCGCAGCATTGCAGTTAGGCTTGATGAGCACATCATCGCTGGCTCCGATTAATTTGTTCAACCCTCCCAGTGCGGCGAGTCCTTCTGACAGCATCTCCGAAAAATCGGTCCCGGTTACACAGACCAGTATAGGTTTCCCATCGTTAGTGACAAAAGGATTGGTGGCCTTGATCCTGGGTGATAGGAAGGAAGGCTCCTCGGGATTATCCGGGTTTGTTGTTTCTTTATCACAGGAACCCAACCAAATGGCCGATGCTGCCGCACCTGAAATGCACTTTAAGAATTGTCGCCTGGAAATGCTTTGGCACTTACACATCTCTTCCTTATTCATTCAGTGGCCCCTCCTGAAATTGATTGACGCGCTTGTATGGATATCGTCGGAAAGAATCGTGAAAACGAATGACGCACTCCTTTTTCCTAGCACAGGAATAAGTCCTCAATAAAGCTAATTATGTCATTTCATACGTAATCCCTTACTTAGTCTACTACAATTCGATTCATTTTTCTATGCCACATCACCCAATCATTTTTCTATTCAACAACTGTCGGGGAGCCGTAGCCCATTTTGAACCATTCGCCAAGACCGATATTCGTTGGAGGGTAATGGATCGGTACAGGAAAAGGTTTTTTTTCATTTCGAATGAGAGAAGTGAAGGCGTCGATCGCTCCTTCGTCAAAATACTGCATCTCGTAGCCATCGCCCATAGGCTTGCAATCTTTGAAGTGAACCTACGTGATGAACCGTTTCATGGCTTCTAATGTTTTTACAATCTATCCCGTTATCGAACATCAGATTTCCAGGCTCGAAGAGAACGCCTATACACCCTATTTTCAAGGACCAGAGAAGGTCTGATGTTTCCTTGACTCGATTTGGGCTTTGTGCTAGAAAAATGAGGTTCGACACAGCCCAGTTGAGAGGCCACATCCGCTAAAGTAATGCAAAGAGACGAGAAAAAAAAGCTTACTCTTTCTCCCATGGATTGTGTGTCCGTCACCGTCAGGTTTATCACTCTGATGCAAAAATACTCGGGTCAGAGAGATTTTAAGATGGATCTTCCGGACGACCCTGGAAAGGCCATCGAAACCATCATCGAGCGTTTCGATATCCCCTGGAAAGACCAACTCGAAAAGCGCACCCGGATTTTCATCAATAAACAGTTTGCCGAGACGTTCATCAAGCGAGGTGAAAAACTCAAAACCGATGACCTCATCGCGTTCATTCCCATCAGTGGCGGAGGTTGAGCTCTGATCCTTAGATGGGACGGCCCCAATGGACCGGGAGGCAGAATATGACTCAGGAACTCAAAGATCTCCGATACCAAAAAATGTCCGTCACTCCTGAAAAGATAATTAAATACCACCACAAACCGGATTCCAGACGTGGTGAATTGGACGAGATCTTTATCAAGAACTGGTAGGATAACGTTATGGAAAAAGGGCTATTCGCGGGTTTGGATGTTTCCACACAGAGTTGTAAGATCGTCGTCCTGGATACAGAGCTCGAGAAAGTCATCTATGTCGATTCTGTGATTTATGATGTGGATCTCCCTCAATACGAAACCCAAAACGGTGTCGCTAAGGGACTCGCTCCTGGATATTCTGAATCCGATCCTCTCATGTGGCTGGATGCTTTGCACATGATCTTTATGAGGTTGAGATCTTCAGATGTCCCTCAGGAACAGATCCTCTCCATATCTGTTTCAGGGCAACAACACGGCTTGGTCGCGCTGGATACCGATGGCAATCTCACACGTCCGCAGAGCAAATTATGGAACGATTTTTCAACGGCCGAAGAATGTGAAATTTTAACCGCGAGTGTTGGCGGCAAGGCATCTATGATTCAAGAGGTGGGAAACAGCCAGAGGACAGGTTACACGGCGCCTAAAATTCTCCACATGTACCGTCATGAGAGAGAGATATATCAAAGATCCACAACCCTGTTCGTGGTGCATAATTACATCAACTGGTTTCTGACTGGGGGTAAAGAGGGGGGCATTAGAGTCATGGAACCTGGTGACACATCCGGTATGGCACTCTGGAATCCAAAGACCGGTCAATGGTCGGACAAAGTCATCGATGCCATAGATCCAGGTTTGAAAGACAAACTTCCTCCGCTCAAACCATCCGATCAAAGCATCGGTCATATATCCCGCAACCTATCCAAAAAATACGGATTTTCTCCAAATTGCACTGTGGATGCCGGGTCGGGAGACAATATGTATGGTGCTATCGGCACGGGAAACGTTCGTCCCGGGCTCGTGAGCGTCAGTCTGGGCACCAGCGGTACAGCCTTTTCATTCATGGAAGAACCCTTTCATGACCCCACTGGCGAGATCGCCTCTTATTGTGACAGTACGGGACACTATCTCCCTTTACTTTGTGTTTCGAACCTGGCCAACGGATACAATCAGATTCTCAAGAAGCATGGCCTGACCCACCAAAAGTTTAACCAGACTGTGAATAAAACCAAACCGGGAAATGCAGGAAAATTGCTCATTCCTTGGTACAGCGGAGAACGAACACCGGACCTTCCCCATGCTTCTCCCGTTTATTTCGGATTCGGGTTGGAAGATTTTACCGAAGAAATTCTCTGTCGTGCAGTATTGGAGGGTCATATTCTCAGCCTCTATGACGGCTTCCGGCGTATGTCACTCGATACTACCGAAATCCGACTGACAGGAGGGTTATCCCAATCTGAGGCCTGGTGTCAGACGATCGCCAATGTCTTCGAAGCGGAAACTGTCCCAGTCGTGGGTGAAGGTGCGGCATTGGGGGCTGCTCTTCATGCCGCCTGGGTTTGGTTCAAAGAAAACGGCCGGCCTCGGACTATTCAAGAAGTGGTGACTCCGTGTGTCGTGCTCGATGAACAAAAACGAAAAAAACCACAGGTAGAACATATCCCTGTTTACCGGGCTATGAAAGAACTTTTTCATGCCCTGAGCTTACGTCTTCGGGGACAAAAGGGCGATGATCCGTTTGACCTCAGGATCGATCTCACTTCCTCGTCTTGATGTAATTTCTCCTTCGAACCCCGGGACGACATTGACCCGGTGGTATTTCTTTGGTACTCTCTCCCAGTTCGATGAAAATACCAAGTCAATCCGATTCCCGAAGGAGATAAATAATGAAAGGTTTGAATATTTTCCTGATCCTTACGTTTTTAATCTTATTGTCGACCCTCACCACCATGTCTGCACAAACCAAGGGCACGAAAAAAACAATACTCACGAATTGTTCCATCATCGATTGCACCGGCAATCCGCCTATGGAAGAAATGACAGTTGTTATAACGGGTAACACGATTACAGAAATAAAGAAGGGAACATATCGTCCGGCCTCCAATGAAAAGAATGTCCGTTTTTTTGATCTCAAGGGAGCTTTTGTGCTTCCCGGCTTGTGGAACATGCACGTGCATCTCTCCGATCTTTTGCCGGATGTGCACGATATGCTCGGTGCCGAACCACCGCTTCCTGCGGCCATTCGTTCGGGAAGGAATGCGAGGGATGCGCTTAAAAAGGGTTTCACCGGCCTCAGAATGGTCGGAGAAAGGGACTATGCGGACATAGCGTGGAGAGATGCTTTTGACGCGGGCGTTTTTGTGGGGCCTCGAATTTTCGCCTCCGGTAAAATTGTGACATCCCAAAGGTCGAGATATGCAGGCGAACAGGGATGGCCTGTAGAGATCTTTGCCGATGGGCTCGAAGAAATGCGGGAGGCCCTGCTGGAAAATATCGCCAAAGGGATCGATCTGGTTAAAATATTCGCTCCCGATCTCACCGACGAAGAGATGGTTATGATCGTAGAGATCGCCCATGCTCACGGACTCAAAGTCACGGCCCATTCGGGCGGAGAAAGCTCGCACAGAGCTGTCGTCGCCGGAGTTGATTGTATCGAACACGGGACGATGATATCCGATGAAACGATCCATCTCATGGCAGATAAGGGCACATTTTTATGCCCTACGGTCGTCTGCAACCTCAGCGAAGACTACATACGGGAACGTGAAGACCGACTGGCAAAACTGGGATTCTCAGAAGATAAAGAGGTCGTCGAAGGAAGGATCCTTGTGGCCAAAGCGGATATGCGATCTCCTGAAGCAGCCGAGAGACACCGGGAGATCATCGTTACAGCCGCGAAAGCCGGAGTCAAGATTATTAGCGGAAGCGACTCGAATCCCTTGGGTGAACTCGGCATCCTGGAGATCGAGCAACTGTATCTCTCTGGATTGACCGAAATGGAAACACTTTTGGCCGCTACAAAAAATTGTGCAGAAATATGTGGCGTTTTAGACACACTCGGCACCGTTGAACAAGGAAAGATCGCGGATCTGATCGTGGTCGAAGACAATCCTCTAAAAAACATCTCGAATCTCAGAAAATTAAAGATGGTGCTCAAAGGTGGGAAACCCGTCAACCTTGCATCGGATGAAGGACAAGCCAGTTTTTGGGAGCTCTACTTCAAATAGTCTGGATTATCCATAAGAATGTGGCGCCCTGACCGATATCGTTGTGGATGAGTATGGTTGGTGTGAATTGAGTTCGCCTGGGCTGATATCATCTTATGAATAATCCAGCATAATAACACAGAAGACTCAAAAATTTGCAACTGATAGAGGAGGGATCAGTGAGATGGACATTTTTGTTTGAGCGATCTGCTCTGCTGGTAGTACTATCCGGAATAACGCTGTTTTGGTTGAATGCAAGCGCCTTTCAGGACACGCCCCCTTATAAAAATCCCGATCTCGGCATCGAAGAACGAGTGGACGATCTCCTCTCGAGAATGACGACTGTTGAGAAGGCACATCAATTGGCTTCATTTTTTCCGAATGCCAATGTCCGGCTGGGAATACCCCATATGCAGGCAGGAGAGGCGCTCCACGGCGTGTGCTTACCCCTTGCAACAAGCTTTCCGCAGGCAATCGCACTGGCCAGCACATGGGATCCGGATATCATCGAAGAGATGGCAGCTATTATTGCCAAAGAAGCGCGCGCACTGGGAGTACATCATGTGTATTCACCCATGTTGGGCGTTGCCAGGGATGCACGCTGGGGCAGAACAGAGGAAAGCTACGGGGAGGATCCCTACCTTGCGGCAAGGATCGGGGTGGCATTTATAAAGGGATTGCAGGGTACGGGAGACGAGCGCTTCGATGAAAACCATATCATAGCGACAGCCAAACATTTCGTTGCCGATGGTGAGCCTATCGCTGGATTGAACGGATCTGCCTATGATACTTCCGAGCGAATCCTCCACGAAATCCACCTCCCGCCGTTCAAAGCTGCTGTGGAAGAAGCCCGCGTCGGTTGCATCATGCCCGCACACCACAGCCTGAACGGAATCCCCTGTCATGCGAACGCGTACATTATGAACGATATACTCAGGGAATCATACGGATTCGACGGTTTTGTGGTCTCCGATAACAATGATATTTTCAACCTGATGAATCTTATGCACGTAGCAAAGACCTGGACCGAAGCGGCACGTCTATCCCTGGATGTGGGGGTCGATACGGAATTGGCTTGGGAACGGCCCTGGGATACAGGACGCGCCTATGGAGAATGGCTTGTCAGGGGTGTAAAAAACGGTAAAATACCAACACAACTTCTCGACAGGGCCGTCAAGAATGTTTTACGGGCCAAGTTTTCACTCGGTCTTTTTGAGGACGGATCTGAAATTCCCGAATGGCAGGATTATGAACTCTCCGGAGAAAAAGGCAAAAAGGATTACAAAGTCGTCACCTACTCCGATTCCATTCGAGGACGGGATCTTGGCGGGGATTATTTCAACACTCTCGATCGCCTCACCAATCCCCGTGACAATTATGAGGAGATACTGAACGACCCCACCCACAATGACCTGGCTCTACAGATCGCACAGAAAGCGATAACTCTCTTGAAGAACGAAAATAACTTTCTTCCGCTTGATACAGGCTCACTGAATAGGATCGCAGTGATCGGCCCCAACGCCGATGAAGAGCTGCTGGGCGGTTATTCCACACCCATGGCCCGCTACTTCGTTTCGGTTCTGGATGGCATCAGGAATTTTGTCGGCGAGGGCATCAAAGTTATCTATGCTGAAGGTGTAAGCATCGAAGATTTTGAGCGGGAAAACATCCATGAAGCCGTTGCGATCGCTCAAAAATCCGATGTGGCTATCGTCGTACTGGGAGGGAATGAGATCACGTGCAAAGAGAATGAAGACCGGGATCACCTGGGGTTGGTTGGACACCAGCAGGCACTGGTAGAAGCCGTCTATGCGACGGGAACACCCGTAGTCGTCGTGCTGCTCCACGGGAGGCCATTGGCCATCGAGTGGATCAAAGACCATGTCCCCGCGATCCTGGACGGCTGGTACTTGGGCCAGGAAACCGGAAATGCAGTGGCAGATGTGCTTTTCGGGAAGGTCAACCCAGGGGGCAAGCTTCCCATGACTGTCCCCAGAAATGTCGGTCAGGCTCCCATTTATTACAACATCATGCGCGCTGGCCGTCCGGGAAGGTACTTTCGATCCGAGGCAGAACCCCTGTGGGCATTCGGGCACGGTCTGAGCTATACGACATTTGACTATTCGAACCTCGAAGTCACTTCTACCTCGTCCACCTCTGCCACTGTTACCGTCGATATTTCAAACACTGGGAAGAGAAGGGGGGATGAAGTCGTCCAGCTGTACATCAGAGACGAATTTGCTTCCGTTGTCCGTCCGGCTATGGAACTCAAGGGTTTCCGAAGAATCACTCTCGAGCCAGGAGAGACAAGGACATTGACCTTCGGCCTCGATAACAATGCCTTCTCCTTTTATGACGAAAAAACGAAGGCATGGATCGTCGAACCGGGAGATTTTACCATCATGACCGGGAGTTCTTCAGCAGATATCAGGATGTCGAAGACATTAATATTGGAGTAGAATATTGCTCTTAACGTTTCCTTTTTTCAATCAGATAGCTATAAGGATACCATGCAGAGGGATTGTGTAAGCCTTCCTTTCAATTCCAATAAATCACAATATATCGTTAAAATACATTTTTTTTGGGGGAAAAGTACAGTCTAAGCAGAATAAACGATGATATAAATCTCTAATTCATTTACTTTCAGGAGGTTATGTCAGCCAAAGCAAAATATTCAACTACCCAAGGGAATATTCGGCTGCCGTTGAATAGAGCGTCAGGATGTTTTCTACAGAGACATCCGGCTGAACCGTGTTCGAGGGCGCAAGTATCAGGCCTCCATTTTTTCCGCAAATCTCTATCCGTTCCCTGACTTCTTGCGCCACATCCTCAGGA
>JASFEP010000021.1:0-22929 GCA_050124775.1 Candidatus Aminicenantota bacterium | reverse complement strand
ATCCCGGCTAGTAGAGAATGGAGTGGATCTGATCACAGTTAAGGATCTGCTTGGACACAGTACTGTGAAAGTAACTGAAAGATATACTCATCCAAACAAATCCCTAAAGAGAAAGGCTGTAGAATCACTTGTTCTGGATCCTGAAAAAGCACAAAAAACCGTTGAATTTTTGGCACACGAGTGGCACATTGAGAAAAGAGGAAAAAAAGGGAAGGGCGTAACTAATTCATTTTCAATCAATTAGAGAGAATCGTGAAATTCATTCCGCTTGACTACGAATCAGTAGGTCGGCAGTTCGAATCTGTCCGGGCGCACCAGAGGTTTTCCCATATAAACGGCAATTTACACGGTTTTTGATTTCAGCACCATTCCATTATTTTCAACCCTTTTCAACATTTTTTGTGTAATATTTGTGAAATGAATTATTGTCTACTATTGTGCAAATGAACCCATGGGATTTAAAATCCTCCGGGAAAAGATATCAAGTTTCTCAGTAAAGCATGAATTACCAGTAGCTTACTGAAGAATCAACAAGTTCCGGAAAAGTGGGGAGTTTTGTATCTTTCTAATTATTTGTGTTATCTGCATTGTTCTGTGCAGAAAGGGGACACAAAAGTGACAAAGTTACAAATCTTTTTATTCATACCGCAGCGAATCGACTGGATTAGCAGTGGCGGCTTTTATCGACTGGAAACTCGTGGTCAAAATGGCAATAAACAGCGCTAGGACACCTGAGAGAGCAAAAATCCACCAGGATAAAGAGGTGCGATAGGCGTAGTTTTGCAGCCAATTTTTCATAAGCAAGTAGGCAACAGGCCAGGCTATAGCATTTGCGATGAGTATCCATTTGGCAAATTCCTTGGAGATCAGGAGGCCAATACTGTAAACAGAAGCACCCAGGATTTTTCGAACTCCGATTTCCTTGGTTCGTTGTTCGGCCGTGAGTGAAGCCAAGCCGAAAAGACCAAGGCAGGCAATCAAAACAGCCAGAATGACAAAATTTGTCAGAATATCAGCAGACCTTTCTTCTCTCCTGTATAATGTGTCATAATCCGAATCTAAGAAACTGTATTCAAATGGATAGGAGGGAATAATATTTTGCCATTTGGATTTAATCAGATTTAATGTAGAAGAAATATCTCCCGGAGAAATTCTGATTAATAAAAACCTGACCATGTCGGGAAGTAAGGTCATGACAACAGGACCGATGTCCTGCCTCAGCGGTTTATAGTGAAAATCTTGTACTACACCGACTATTATCCCATTCCTTCCACTATACATTAACTGCCTGCCGACAGCGTCGATGGGATGGCGATGCCCCATTAACGTTGCCATTTGTTCATTGATAATGAAATTATTCCTCACATCATTTGGAAACTCTCTGGAAAAATCTCTTCCTGCCAGCAGATCGATCTTCATTGTTTTTGCATAGTCATAATCAACTCTGAAATTTCCAATATGAGTTTGTAGTCGAGGATCTTTGCCCTGCCAATCAGCGCTCATTGTCCTTCCTGAAATATATGCGGGATGTTGATAGGAGCCGGTGATATTGATAATTTGTGTATTATTTTTCAGATTATTTTTCAGGGCATCTATGTACTTGATGCTGCCTGAGTTCAAGCGAAGACAGACAACATGTTCTTTATCGTAACCTAAATTTATATTTTTAACATATTCTATCTGCTTGTAAATAATAAAAGTACCTATCATCAATGATATAGACACTACAAATTGAAACACGACAAGAACTTTTTTCAGGGCTGTTCTTTTTTCACCCGATCTAAAATCTCCCTTAATTGTCATAACTGGCTGCATTGATGACAATAAGAGCGCCGGATAAAATCCTCCTGCAAATCCAGTAAAAATTGTTATTGTTAATAATAAAGGTATAACATGGCTTTTTGTAAGGAAAGAGACAGGAAGGTCTCGATTGATCATATTACTGAAAACCGGAAGAAGTACTATGAATAAAACGACCGCGATCAAAAGGGCTATGAAGGATAAAAGAATCGATTCACTTAAAAACTGCTTAATCAGGTTTTTCCTTTGAGCACCGACCACTTTACGTAAACCGATTTCTTTGGCCCGTTTGGATGAGCGAGCAGTGGAGAGGATCGTAAAATTGATGCATGCGGTCAGCAGAATAATAAATGCTACAGCTGAAAAGATAGAAATGTGCATGATCCTGGTTGAGCCGCCATGGCTTGGTGCAAAACGAATATTCTTTAAAGCTACGCTTGTTAAATTAATCACCTGGTTTTGAATATCTTCCTGATGCTTTTCCACAATCTCTCTTGGGTACGTATTAATTATTTTTTCCTTAATATACAGGGTTATCTTACTGTCAAATACTTGTTTTGTAGAATTTCCCCTGAGCTGAACAAATGTGCTGGTAGTATTATGTCCCCAACTTGGTTTATACCCTTCTTCGGTGTCTAATTCTTCTCTGAATTGGTAAGGTAAAAGAACATCAAATTGTAGAGTAGAATTATAAGGACTATTTTCCAGAACTCCAGTAACAAGCAATTCATAGTCGTTATTAAAAACAAGTGATTTACCAATAGGATTTTCGTCAGAAAAATATTTCTTTGCAGCATCTTCGGTTAACACAATTGAATGTAGAGCATTCAATGCACTCTTTTCATCCCCCAATAGAAAATTGAAGCTGAACATCTTCAAAAATGATGGATCAACAAAACGAACCCTGTTTTCATAAAATGTTTTATCTTCTATTGTAAGCAGAATCCGTCCATAACTTCTGTATCTCGATGAAGCAACAACTTCAGGAAATTCTTCTTGGAGTGCAGGGGCAAGAAGTACGGGCGTCTCATTTTGAGACCGGTCAAAACCATCTGCTGTTCTGTAACCCACGATCTGGTATAACCTGTCACAGTTTTCATGAAACTTATCGAAATTTAATTCATCGATAACCCACAAAGATATTGTGATACAGCAGGTCAATCCAATGGCCAATCCTGCGACATTTATGAATGAATATGCCTTATACCTTTTCAAATTTCTTAAAGCGATCTTCAAATAATTTTTAATCATCTCCACACTCCAATACAAATGATTGATAACAAACATAGGGATGGACCTCATAACTTGAGTCCAATACCATATGTTGGCTTTCAAGGTTCCTTCTTCACTGACCACCGCTTCATAGATTTCAGAAAAGTCGCTCAGGATCGAGAGGTGCTCTTCACCTCGTGCTATTCTTGACAATATCCAAACCGCTAAAGCAGGCGGCGCATCTTTTTTTCTTTTCATTCGAATTTTTTCATATCAAAGGCAATCTCCGGAATGCCCTTCCAGAGTGATTTCTGATAAGCTTTGACCTCCTGAAGTGCCTTTTTCCCGTCTTTTGTCAGGCTGTAATAGGTGCGGCTGCGTCCGCCTTTTTCATGATAGAACTGTTTTGTGATCTTGCTGACATAGCCTTTTTTCAGGAGCTGATCCAGAGAGAAATACAAAGCGCCCATGGAATAGTTCTTTTTTAATGATCGGGAGACGTGTTTATTGATAGGAACCCCATATGCGTTATCTTCAAGCCTCCATATGGCGATGAGGATGGCTTCTTCCAACCGGGTTATGATGTTCATGTCATCTCCAGTTTTATTGGATTCTAATATATATAACGGATGAGGTTAAGAAAAGGTTCATAAAAATAATGGAGAAGATGTATTTGGCCTTCAGAAGATCCTTGGGTACACAATTCTTGATATGATCAAAAACAGAATAGATTGAGCGCCTGAAATGCTATTGAGGGACGCAAGGGACTTAAAATCCCTCGTAGGCGAGCCTGCGTGCCGGTTCGAGTTCGGCCCTCGGCACTCCTGTTATCTCTGGGAATCAAGGATCTTTTTAAGAATTTTAGGTTTTTCTGATTTTCAATCGTAGTACCATAGTTTCAGCTATTTTCAACCGATTTTGGCCCATATTTGCACCCACGAGCAGAACTCTATTTCATAAACTAGACCTTCTGACTACGAATCAGTAGGTCGGCAGTTCGAATCTGTCCGGGCGTACCAGAGGTTTCCCCATATTTACGGCGATTTACACAGTTTTTAGTTTTCAGCACCATTCCATTATTTTCAACGCTTTTCAACATTTTTTGTGTAATATTTGTGAAATGGATTATTGTCTATTTTGATATAAAGGACGATAAGGATCAAAATCCCTCGGTGTTTTCCACCGTGCCGATTTAAACTCAGCAGCATTCATTTTCAATGCGCTCTCAACCGCGGTCTCAACATTTTCATTATGATTGAATTTACAATTCCGTATCAAACGAGAAAAATAATCCAAAATATAAGGATAAAGTATTAGAACTTACCTTAAGATCTTTCTAAGAATTTCATTTTTTTATCTAGCGAATAATTTTAAATCATGAATCGCTATGAGGCATGCCCAGGCGGTTCTGGATAAAGAAACCCAACTGAAGGCGATTCCTGACACCGAGCTTTTTATAAATATTGGAAACATGCTTCTTCACTGTCTCCGGTGATATAAAGAGATTGTCTCCAATCTCTTTATTGCTGAAACCTCGTAAAATCAAACCGATGATCTCAGCTTCGCGCTTAGAGATGTTGAATTCGGATAGTTGCCTTACTAGATCCACCTGCAGAAGTGAAGGAGGACGAGTAACAGATTGGCGGTTGAGGAACCAGGCGAGAACTGCCAGAATTGGGAAATGATAACCAATCTGGAAGAAGCCGATTATGTAGTCAGGAATTGGGAACCTATACACAGGTAAAAGTCCGGATACGGATAATTGGAAGAGAAGGAATCCGGTCAGGTATGTCCACACGATGCCTCGGAGAAAATGTTTTTTAAAGCTGTCATCGGTTTTGACGGCTTGGACCAGCAAGTATGAGACGGCATAAAGAACGGTACCGATTTTTAGTATGCTAAGTGGAAGTGATAATGCTCGAGGGAACGTTACGGCTGTCGTGGAAGGCTGCCTCCCGGCCGTGAATGCGAATATCAATAGCAGTGCTCCCCAGGGGATAAAGTAAAAGACAGAGAAAGTCCGGAATATAGTCTTGCCAGCCAGTTGTACTACGAATAGGACAAGAAAATTGAGGCTGATAGCCAGAAAAAGCATGGTGAGCGGTCCTGTAACAAAAGCTAGCGAAGTCAGGGCAGCGATCGGCAGGAACACAGAGCCGAGGATGTGCTGCATGATCATAACCAAGGCATGGCCATTCCAGAAGGCCAGGTGAAGGGTGTAGGTCTGAAGATAGGGGTGGTGGTGTTGCCGGGACAATCGATAGGATAAGAGAACAGCGAGGCCCGCCAGAAAAGACAAAAGGATGAAAATGAAAACCGCCAAAGTGCGCACGAATTTAATATATCAGAGCCGATACTGCTATGCAAAAAGCTCAACCAGTACCCTAAAAGTTGTATTTTGCAAAGTACTGCTTTTTAGTAATTGCGGCTGACACCAGAAGCATTTATATCAAGAGAAGAAAGGAGGTTTTCTCATGTTGAAGTTCAAGCAGAAACAAGCAGTAATTTTCGGGAAACAGTTCCTGTCTCTAATAGGCTTACTTCTGGCGGCAAGCCTTTTGTGTTACGGCAATTGCCAAACGCTGTCAGATCAGGAGGAGGTGTGGAGTGCTTTCCTTGATTGGTTTAAGACAGCGCCTTTGAGAGGCAATCCATTTCGAGGGTATGCGGAAAAGCTTCAGAGGGATGGGATGACACCCGAGGAGATAGAGCGTCGGGTAGCGATCATATCTAAGCTCTTATCGGAACGAGAAGAAGTGGCGGAGATATACTACGATCGTGTGTATGCCAGACCTATTACTGGCGATCCGGTCCGCGACGGCTTTAACAGCGCGCCGAGCGCATTTCTGATCGGAGCCATCGAGAATCTTAAACCGGGGACAGCGCTGGATGCTGGCATGGGACAGGGCAGGAACGCTGTCTATTTAGCTCAGCAAGGATGGGATGTTACTGGTTTCGACATCTCCCAGAAAGCGCTTGATGCTTCACAGCGGAATGCGGTAAAGGCCGCTGTCCACATCAAGACCGTTAAATCTAGTTACAGCAAATTTGATTTCGGCAAAGAGAAGTGGGACTTGATCGTGTTGATTTTTGCCTGGGCACCGGTGTCGGATCCCGACTTCGTAACGAGGCTTCATACATCACTTCGTAGGGGGGGCAAGATAGTCTTCGAACACTTCATCGACGACTCTGAACGTCCCTACGCAAGCCCTATAAGGGCACTTCAGTCGGGCAAGTTACGGACTTTCTTCGGAGATTTCCGAATCGAACGTTACGTGGAGGAAGAAGGAATTGGTGATTATGGTGGACCGGGCTCGCAGTTGGTCAGGATGATCGCCCAGAAAAAGTCTCCTGAGGGAGATCTTCAATGAGTATGTTCATGTCTGCCTGAGCAGAAATCCTTCTACCTTTTGGGAACGGGCCGAATTTTGAATACAGATAAATACAATCTTTTTCTCTCAAGCCTAGCAATCATTGACAATGTCCTCGGGATGGGAATCTAGCGTCCGGAACGAAACCAGCTCTGGGTCCGCAGACAGATCCGTACCAGCATCAGCATCACCGGAACTTCGATCAAGACCCCGACAACCGTTGCTAAAGCCGCTCCCGACGAAAGTCCAAAAAGCATAACTGCAGTCGCAATAGCCACTTCAAAGTGATTGGATGCACCGATCATTGCCGATGGTGCGGCATCCTGATAAGTAAGCTTCAATAATCTTGCTAATCCGTATGCGAGCCAGAAAATTAAATTTGTCTGGATAAAAAGCGGGATAGCAATCCAGAGTATGGTTAAAGGATTCGAGAGTATCACTTCTCCCTTAAAAGAGAATAGGAGAACAAGCGTAACCAAAAGAGCAGTTATGGTTACAGGTGTGAGAATATGCAGAAATTTTGTATTGAACCATTCAAGCCCCTTTTTGGCCAATATCAATTTTCGTGAGATAAATCCTGCAACAAGCGGCAGGGCTACATATATCCCGATGGAGAGAAGAAGAGCCTTCCACGGGACAGGGAGACGGCCCATACCCAACAGGAATCCGCCGAGGGGGCCGTATAGAAAGAGCATGGTCAAAGAGTTAATGGCGACCATGATCAGCGTATGTCCGTCGTTTCCTTTTGCCAAATAACCCCAGACTAGAACCATAGCTGTGCAGGGAGCAATCCCGAGCAGGATACATCCTGCCAGATAGCTGCGCCATAATGGAACAGCAATCATCTTGACTCCCTCCACAAGCACAACAGTACCTGCACCGTGCTGTGCATCAACAGGAAGATCGAGTCCCAGGGGCATCTTTATATAGTCAAGGGCCTCTGTGCCTAAAAAATTTCTAAACAGAACCCCGAGAAATATCATGGCGATAACGTACATAGCAAAAGGCTTAATGGTCCAATTGACAAATAGGGTCAGGCCGACCGGTTTGACGTTTTTCCCGGCCTTAAGCACTTCGGCAAAGTCGATCTTGACCATGATGGGATACATCATGAAGAAGAGGCAGACTGCGATTGGGATGGAAACCACAGGCGCTTCATTGACATAAATGGCCAGGCCGTCAAGAAAGGAAGCCGCTTTTGGTGAAAGTTTGCCAAGTAGGATACCCGCCACTATACATAGGATTACCCAAACACTGAGGTGCCTTTCAAAAGCACTCAAACCTTTGGACTCTTTAGTTATACTAGCTTTGTTTTTCATTGTGTTTCTTCCCTTTGCACATACAAAGTCACCAACAAATTGCTTTCGAGTCTATCTTACTCATAGTTGCCAGCTTATAAAGAAATATTGCAAAGTTTGCCAATTGACCAAATGAAGCCTAAAAAATATTATAATGCATCCATTCGGTCTTGTGCTTGCTCTCTAAGCACTTCTTCCACACAATCCAGAAAATTTAACGCACAGCGCATACGAAGGCTGTAAAACACCTCCTTCCCCTTTTTTTCAACGTTGACTAATCCTGCATTCTTCAGGATTGAGAGGTGCTTTGATACAGTAGAGACATCCAACCCGACCATTTCCGCAAGATTAGAGACACAATAGGATTTATCCGCAAGCTCTTCGAGCATAAATAGTCGCGTCGGATGAGCGAGAGCCTTTAATATGTTTGCTCTTGTTTCGCAACGAGCTTTTTCCTTATTATACATTTTCATATTTGGCATAATAACCAAATAATATACAATTGTAAAGAAGGTTTATTAAGGGGGTTTATTTGAGTTATGTCATAGTTGCAGGCTCGGGGCTTAAGCTCTCTCTGGAAGAATGTTACAGGTTCAACATTTTGCAGACAAAGTCAGAAACCTTCTGAGCAATCAATTTGAGGTAATTATCCCTATCATAAGGTTATGATATAATTTCACTCCGTAAAGAGTAGAATGTTGACATGTTCGGATGGAAATAGCGTGTGATTATAATGCTAAGTCGTTGATTCTAAATGTACCGGGGGAGGCGGAATTGGTAGACGCAAGGGACTTAAAATCCCTCGTTGGTTATCCAACGTGCCGGTTCGAATCCGGCCCTCGGCACTCTTTTTGCCTCTAACACCTTTGTACCGGGTAAGTTAACGTAATCAGGACAAACCAAACGAATACAAGCGTAAACAGACGGTTTTGGTCTGTTTTGGCATGCTTATGTCCCCAATTCGTCCCCACATCTGACTGAGAAAGATTTTAAGTTTGCCTAATTCGGTCTTTAAGTCTATTTTTCTCAAACCACTGGTAAAGGTCTTCAATTGTTTTTATTCGCCATCTTCCCATGGATCTGGCTAACGTAATAATTGTATGCTGAACAATTTCCATTAATTGATACGTATCTGAGCTTTAACCATTGGAGTATCCGTAATTTTCAACAATTTTCTGTAATTTTCACTAAATAAGTCGTCGCAAAGTTGCCATACTTTCGAATCATGTTTGGAAGCCCATTTCAATTTGACACCTACCTTATTCCTTGCTATTCTTATCTCAGTCAAATCAAAGGGGAAAATCATGGCAATAACATGCCCCAAATGTCATTCAGATAATCCCGACGAAACCGTTTTTTGTGGCAAATGCGGGACTAAGTTTCCTTCACCAGAAGAGGTCAAAGTCACGGAAACCATAGAGGCACCCAAAGAAGAACTAACCACAGGCTCTACGTTCGCTGGTCGCTATCAAATTATTGAGGAATTAGGCAAAGGTGGGATGGGCAAAGTCTATAAGGTATTGGATAAAGAGATAAAAGCCAAGATAGCCTTGAAACTCATCAAGCCTGAAATTGCTGCCGATAAAAAAACCATAGAGCGTTTTAGGAACGAACTGAAAACAGCCCGCGATATATCCCATAAAAACATCTGTCGCATGTATGATCTCAATAAAGAAGACGGCTCCTATTACATCACTATGGAATATGTTTCAGGAGAGGATCTGAAGAGTTTTATCCGACGGTCAAAACAATTAGCGATCGGAACAGCCATCTCAATAGCCAACCAAGTGTGTGAAGGATTGTCAGAGGCACACAGATTGGGCGTAGTCCATCGTGATCTAAAACCAAGTAACATCATGATCGATAAAGATGGAAACGCGCGGATTATGGATTTCGGTATAGCCCGATCCCTTAAGGAAAAGGGAATAACAGGTGCTGGGGTGATGATAGGAACCCCTGAGTATATGTCTCCTGAGCAGGTAGAGGGGAAAGACATCGATCAACAAACGGACATTTATTCCTTGGGAGTGATCCTGTATGAGATGGTGACTGGCAGAGTGCCTTTTGAGGGCGATACGGCATTGACCGTAGCGGTTAAGCATAAGACAGAAGAACCTAAGGATCCAAGAGAATTCAATACACAAATATCCGAGGACCTAAGCCGGGTGATATTGAGATGTTTAGAGAAGGAAACGAATAAACGATATCAGAGTGCTGGTGAAGTGCGGTCAGAACTTGAGAATATTGAGAAAGGAATACCAACCACTGAGCGAATAATTCCAGAAAGAAAGCCCCTTACTTCGAGGGAAATAACAGTACAGTTTCATGTGAAGAAACTTTTGATTCCGGCTCTTGCTGTTATTGCTATCGTAATAGCCGCCGTAATCATCTGGCAGCTTATACCTCAGAAGGAAGCAGTCATCCCTCCTAAGATCGAAAATTCATTAGCCATCATCAGTTTCGAAAATCAGACTGGTGACACAGCTTACGACTATTTGCAAAAAGCGATTCCCAATCTATTAATTACCAATCTTGAGCAGACGGGGAATCTTTATGTAGCCACTTGGGAGCGTTTGGACGACATTCTCAAGCAAATGGGAAAAAACGATGTGGAGGTCATTGATAGGGACTTGGGCTTCCAGCTTTGCCGCAGAGAAGGAATAGAAACTATTGTCCTGGGTAGTTTTATTAAAGCAGGCAATATGTTTGCTACGGATGTAAAAGTCTTAGATGTAGAAAACAAGAAACTTCTCAAGAGTGCCAGCTCGAGAGGAGAAGGAATAGACAGCATTATAAAGACACAGATCGATGAATTGAGCAGAGAGATTTATCAAGGGCTGGGGGAATTAAAGCAAGACATCGATGCCGCACATATGAGGATTGAAAATGTCACAACTACTTCGATGGAGGCATACAATTATTTCTTAAGAGGAAGAGCAGACTATGAGAAATTCTATTATGAGGATGCACGACAATTCCTCGAAAAATCCATTGAACTTGATCCCTCATTTGCATCCGCATATCTTTACCTTGCTTGGACCTACGGCACGCTTGGCTTTAGAGAAGCGAGAAATAATGCTTATGAAAAAGCAAAAGCATTTTCTGAAAAAACACCCGAGAAGGAAAGACTCTTCATCGAAGCCGCTTATGCACGCACAATTGAAAGAGATCCGGATAAAAGATTCAGGATTCTTCAACAGATTGCCGAGAAATATCCCAAGGAAAAACGTGTTCACTATTACATTGGAAGTTATTATGAAGGGAAAAATATGCTCGATCGCGCATTAGAGGAATACAACGAGGCATTAAAGCTTGATCCCAACTATGGATACGCAATCAATCAAAGTGCCTATCTTTATTCTCAACAGGGACAGTTCGAAAAGGCTATTCAATATCTGGAAAGATATGCATCACTCCTTCCAGGAGATGCCAATCCTGTTGATTCAATCGCAGAAATCTACTTCCGGATGGGAAAGCTTGATGAGGCTATTTTGAAATACAAGGAGGCTCTGGAGATTAAACCTGATTTTGGTTCGGATATGCAGATTGCCTATATTTATGCTTTGAAGGAAGACTACGCCCAGGCTATAAAATGGATCAATCATTACATGGATATGGCTCAATCTCCAGGAATAAAGGTGGCGGGATTAGCCTGGAGAGGATTTTTCTGTAACACATTGCTGGGAAGATATGGAAGAGCCCTTGATGATATTGACAGTGCGATGAAGATCGCAGAAGAGATAAAAAACGATGCCATGGTAGCCAATTTGGATTGGACCCGGGCATGGATTTATCATGATGCAGGTAAGCCTGATCTTGTCCGAAAGCATTTTAAAAAATGGATTGATTTTCATTCGGCGATTAATCCATCCGCTGCCTCATTTTATAAAGCTGCTGAAAGCTATTTTCACGGGCTTGCAGCATCCAAAGACGGCGACATCAAATCAGCTAAGGATAAATTGGAAAAGGTGAAATCCCTGTTGCCTGAGTTGACTCCTTCTAGTGAAAGCATGCTGAAATTTCTAAGTGATTTACTTCATGGAGAGATACTGCTTGCAGAAGGTTCGTTTGATGAGGCCGCAGCTGTTTGTCGAAAGATATCTCCTCGGGAGATTCCCTCGATGCACACTGCAAATTTATTTAGCTATAACTCGCCTTTCCTAAAGGATGTACTGGCACGGGCATATCAGAAGAAAGGAGAAATAGCCCAGGCCATAGCCGAATATGAACGGCTTATCACCTTTGATCCCGAAAGTGAGGAACGGTATCTTATCCACCCCAAGTATCATTACCGGCTGGCCAAGTTATACGAGCAGCGGGGAAACACAGCCAAAGCCATAGAGCAATACGAAAAATTCCTCGACCTATGGAGGGAAGCTGACCCGGGAATAGCTGAGGTGGAGGATGCGAGGGCGAGGCTGACTGATCTGCAGAAAGCACCCTGATTCCAATTCTCTCGGGGAAAAGAAGTCGACATAAAGTCGTCATATCGCCATTTTCCCCCAAACTTGAAAACTCTGCAACCTTATTATCAGACACCTATGCGATTTTTCTCTCAGGGAGATAGTCTGACTACGAATCAGCAGGTCGGCAGTTCGAATCTGCCTTGGGGCGTACCATCCTAATTCCCTACAATCATTCTATTTGACTCTTTCCCCACAAATTTATATTCTATGCTCATCAACGAAGGGGACGATGACAACTCACTGTCCTAAATGCAAGGCGGATAATCCGGATGAGTCTCTATTCTGTGCAACGTGTGGTACTCAGATAAAGGAGTCCGAGGAGGAACACCTTCCCACCCAAACTATAGAAGCATCCAAAGAAGAACTCACTACTGGATCTACATTTGCAGGACGCTATCAGATCATCGAAGAGTTGGGCAAAGGAGGAATGGGTAAGGTCTACAAAGCCCATGACACTGAGATTAAAGAAAAAGTCGCCTTAAAGCTCTTAAAGCCTGAAATCTCCGCAGATAACAAAACAATCGAACGTTTCCAGAATGAATTGAAATTTGCTCGCAAGATCGGCCATAGGAATGTCTGTCGAATGTATGACCTCAACAAAGAGGAAGGCAGCTATTACATTACGATGGAATATATAGAGGGACAAGACCTAAAAGGTTTGATCAGGCAAGCAGGACAATTAACAGTAGGAAAATCCATTTTCATTGCGAAACAAGTTTGTGATGGACTGGCCGAAGCTCACCGGTTGGGAGTTGTCCACAGAGATTTGAAGCCCCAGAACATCATGATCGACAGAGAAGGAAATGCGCGGATTATGGACTTTGGAATTGCCCGGTCGATCTCTGAAAAGGGAATTACAGGCGCCGGCGTGATGATCGGCACTCCAGAGTATATGTCGCCCGAGCAAGCAGAGGCAAAAGAGGTGGACAACAGGTCTGACATCTACTCACTCGGCGTTATAATGTATGAGATGCTTACAGGCTTTGTGCCTTTTGAAGGAGATACTCCCTTGAGCATCGCCATGAAGCACAAGGGTGAGATCCCCAAAGATCCGAAGGAACTCAATCCTCAAATCACAGATGATTTCAGCCGAATAATATTGCAGTGTATGGCAAAGGATAAAGCAAAACGCTATCAGAATGTCGAGGACCTCCTATTAGAACTGGACACCATCGAGAAAGGGATGCCAACAACAGAAAAGATAGTTCCCAAGAGAAAGCCTTTAACTTCGAAGGAAATTACAGTCACTTTCGGAGTAAAGAAGCTCTTTATCCCTGCTCTTGTTTTGCTTGCCATAATAATCGCAGGGGTGATTTTTTGGCGATTTGTTCTGAAAGGAAAGCCAGTTCTTCTCCCGTCAGAAAGGCATTCTATCGCAGTGATCACCTTTAAAAATCAGACCGGTGACCAGGCCTACAATTATCTTCAAGACGCTATCCCCAACCTTTTGATAACCAGTCTTGAACAGTCGGGTTACTTCCAGGTCGCCACATGGGAACGACTGTATGACCTGCTTAAACAAATTGGCAAAGAAGATGTAGAGGTTATTGACCAGGATTTAGGATTTGAGCTATGCCGTATGGAAGGCATTGACGCTATTGTTCTTGGGAGTTTTGTCAAAGCCGGCGAGATGTTTGCCACAGATGTTAAGGTGTTGGATGCCAACACTAAGAACCTCTTGAAGAGTGCCAGCGCAAGAGGAGAAGGGGAAGCCAGCATTTTAAAAAGTCAGATCGACGAGTTGAGTACGGAGATTTCGCGTGGCATAGGCATTCCCGAAAGCCGGATCAATTCTTCTCAGATTAAGATCGCGGATTACACGACCAGTTCTATGGAAGCCTATAACTACTTTCTAAGAGGGAGAGATGACTGGCGGAAGTTTCTCTACGAAGATGCACGGCGCTATCTCGAAAAAGCTGTAGAGCTTGACCCTACATTTGCATTTGCCTATCTCTATCTAGCTTTAGCCTATGATGATCTTGGATACTCCGATCTTAGGGATGAAGCTTATGAGAAAGCAAAAGCTTATTCGGAGAAAACGACTGAAAAAGAGAGACTTTTTATAGATGCTGCCTATGCTTATTTTGTAGGCAGAGATTCTGAGAAATTTTTCCGGCTTGTATCGGAAATTACGCAGAGATTCCCCAAAGAAAAGCAAGGCCACTACTGGCTTGGTCTTTATTACCAGATTGGCGAGGAGAACTTTGAAAAAGCTATCGAGGAATACACAAAGGTATTAGAGCTCGATCCCGATTATGGATATGGTCTCAATCAGATGGCTTATGCGCATAGTGATCTTGGGAATTATGAAAAAGCAATCGAATATCTTCAAAGATACACCTCCGTCTCTCCTGGAGATCCCAATCCCCTTGATTCTATGGCTGAGCTTTATTTCACAATGGGACGAATTGATGAGGCGCTCGAGAAATACAAGGAGGCCTTAGAGGTTAAACCGGATTTTTATCTTGCGATCCAGAACATCGGATATGTTTATGCATTCATTGAAAACCATTCTGAAGCCTTAAGATGGTTTGATCGGTTTGTTGAAGAAACTCCAACACCAGGGACCAAAGCTGAGGCATATGCGTGGCGTGGTTTTTATTTATGCTGGCTCGGTCAACTCAATCGTGCTGTGGATAATTTGGGTATGGCGAAAGAGTTGGCTGAATCTGTGGGCAATAAAGAATGGGTTGGCCACATCCACCGGATTCTGGGATGGGTATATTATGATAAAGGAAATTTAAACCTCAGTCGGGAACATTATAAAGAATGGCTTGACGTGAGAAAGCAACTCCGCACATCCATCTCTCCTTACAATACGGCGTGTTATAATTTTTATCTTGGATTGGTGGATTTAAAAGAAGGGCAATTCGATTCAGCAAGGTCCAAGCTCGATATTATCCGGTCTCATTTACCTGATATTACATCGAATAGAGATATGGCTGAGTTCTACCACGATTTCTTTTTAGGAGAACTTCTACTCGCAGAGGATTCAGTAGAAGAGGCCATTTCAGCCAGCACAGAGGCATCGTCAATTGGTTCATATTCTTCAATGTATGTGTCAAATTTGCTGCCACACAATTTCCCATTCGAAAGAGATACATTGGCAAGGGCTTATTTGAAGGTTGGGGATATCGATAAGGCCATTGTTGAATATGAGCGATTGGTTACATTTGATCCCAATACTTTGGAAAGATCTCTCATTCACCCAAGATATTATTACAAACTTGCCAAACTGTATGAGCAGATAGGCCGGAAAGCCAAAGCCATCGAGTACTACGAAAGATTCCTCGACCTGTGGAAGGACGCTGACCCGGGGATAGCTGAGGTGAAGGATGCGAAGGAGAGGCTAGCAGCCTTGACTCCGTATCAGCAGGTCGGCAGTTCAAATCTGAATGGGGGGCGTACCACCCATTAATTCCACATGAATCTTGGTATTTAAAAATACAATCGGGCATTACAACTGAGTCTTCCTTATTATCTATATTCTCTGGAAAAGATTTGTGATTCGCTCATTATAGAGTGATAATTGGTTTTATCCTTATAATTGTGATATTTAAAGGAATGCATATCCTTGTAATTGACATTTTATAAGGATTATGTTAGCATTAACTCATGAAAATTCCACGGTATTTTCAACGTTTGGATTCTTACCTTAAGCCCAACAGAGTCCTGGTCATTTACGGTCCCCGACAGGTTGGGAAGACGACTCTTCTGACAGATTATCTTCAAAAAACAAAACTGAAGTATAGACTTGATTCCGGAGAGGATGTGCGAATCCAAGAAATACTCGAATCCCATGATTTTAGGAAAATCAGGGATTATGCCCGAGGGTATGAACTTCTCGCCATCGATGAGGCTCAGAAAATCCCTCGTGTGGGTGACAGTCTTAAGATTATTGTTGATCAGATTCCGGGAATTTATGTCATTGCCACCGGATCATCATCGTTTGATCTGGCCGGGCAGGTCGGAGAACCTCTTACTGGAAGAAAGGTCACACTTATCCTCTATCCTGTCGCCCAGGTGGAACTCCAAGAACTTTACAATCCTTTCGAAATGCGTGAGCGTCTGGAAGAATTTTTACTATTCGGGTCTTATCCGGAAGTCATTGTTGAAGCCGACACCAAAGAAAAAGCAAGGATACTTACAGAAATCGCCTCTTCTTACCTTCTGAAAGATATCCTAGTTCTAAATCGTGTGAAAAGCTCTAAGATTCTACTCGATCTGCTTCGGCTTCTTGCGTTTCAAATCGGCAGCGAGGTTTCCTTAAGTGAGATCGCTCAAAAGATTGGAATAGATTATAAGACTGTAGCCCGCTATATTGATCTTCTTGAAAAAAATTTTGTGCTTTATATGTTGCGAGGCTACAGCCGAAACCTCCGAAGCGAGATGACAAAAAAGGCGAAGTATTATTTTTTCGATACAGGAATTCGGAATGCCCTGATCGCAAATTTCAATCCACTCGAGCTACGCAATGACATTGGAATGCTTTGGGAGAATTTTCTAGTTATGGAAAGACAAAAAAAACAATCCTACAAGGCAGTTCCTGTCAATTCCTATTTTTGGCGCACCTGGCAGCAGAAGGAGATCGATCTAATTGAAGAACGGCAAGGCCGGCTATTCGCTTATGAGTTTAAATGGACTGGGGGCGCCCGGGAACCCAAATCTTTCCGCGATGCCTATCCCGATGCTGAATTTCATGTTGTGAACCAGGAGAACTATCTGGAATTTATCACCTAGCCTGTTTTTTTGCTTTGCTCAAAGCCGGACGTTTTCATATTGCTAAAAACTAAACATTTTCACTTTGTGTTGACATATTATCTGAAAAATTTGACTCTTCCCACACAAATTTATATTCTTTGCTCAGCACGGAAGGGGATGAATGGCGACGCAATGTCCTAAATGCAACACAAAAAATCCCGACGATTCTAAGTGCTGCAAAGAATGTGCAGTCCCACTCAAACATCCAGGGGATGTTTCCATCACCAAGACAATAAAAACTTCCAACAAAGGAATAGCTAAAGGAACTACCATCGCAGAAAAATATAAGATCCTCCAAAAACTCGGTGAAGGCGGTATGGGAATTGTCCCCCGGGACCTGGAGCCAAGCGACGCCGTGATTGATAAGGAATGAAAGGGAGCTTTTATGGGGGGTGATATTTCATAGAAAAAATCACCCAAAAAAGTGATTGACTTGTGTTCAATATTTGCACATATTTATATATGGATAGAGAAGGATAAGATTGGATTTCTTAAAACCATGTTATTAAATTTATAAACATTTGGGGCTAGGGAGAAATACAATGAAAAAAATCGGTATTTTAATCATCATTTTTTTCTTCGTGTTCTTTGCCTTGAGTTGTTCCTAATCCCCCACTTCGACAGAAACACCCGAGCTCTCTTCGGAACAATCGACGGGATCAGATTCTGATGAGGATACAGACACTGGGACAACAACCGGTCTATTGCAGATTGTTCTCAAGGATAATCCTCTCGAGAATGCCAAGCATGTATATGTCACCATAGAGCAGATAAGGGTTCATAGAGCAGACCCAGGAAAATTCATCGTGGTTCACGACAACACGAGAGAATTCGATCTTCTGAGGCTCAAAAGACATCCGCATGTCGTCGTTGACATGCGGGTGAAAGCCGGCCACTATAACCAGATCCGGCTCTGCATTGTCTCGGGTAGGATCGTGATCGATGAAAACGGAACCGATGTGACATATGAAATGAAAATACCCAGCAACGAGATCAAAATTCCGGTCCAGCTCAAGCTAGAGGAGAATGGCAGGACAGAGGTTGTTCTTGATTTTGACGCAGAAAAATCAATTCAATTCCATAAGAAGGGAAAAAAGAACAGCTACACTCTGAGGCCGGTGATCAAGGTCGAAAAAATTAAAAACTCATAAGCTTTAGCCACACTTTTCAATAACTGTGCATGTCAGAAATGGGAGTGTGCATTTTTTCGCTTAAGGGGTTGAAGGGAGCCTAAGACATTTGAGGTCTTGGTTTCCCCGAGTTGTCTAATAAGAGATGAAACCAGATCGGCCAAAATCGTCTATAATGCGGTAAGTTCAGCTCATCCTGAAGTTGCTTGAAAAAAGGGAAAATATTTTAAGTGTAAGGAAATATTCATCCCGGTTCATATCTGGCCCAAAATTATTTTCGATGTTTGTTGCCCCAATAAGCGGCTCCTCGTATTGTTCATAAAATTTGTTTAAATAGGAAGAAAAATATACAATGAGTGCCTTTAATGAAAATCATGTGGAATGCCGAAAAAAGACGATAGGCTCTATCATTGAGAAAGGCAGTTGATGACTGAAAGAGGAAGAACTTTTCTTTTCCGCTACTCTGACATCCGTTTCCGCGTATTGGATATTGCCTGTGTGGGATTTTTGGGATCGATGGGAATCCTTCTGATCTTTTTTCATAAAACCGTCGATGCCTGGCCCCGTTTTGTATGGATCCATGCTGTTCTGGTTTTTGTCGTATTGGAGCTCGTCAGAGCCGGAGAAAAACATCCACAGAATAAAATTCTGTGGTTTGTGCGAACCTTTTATCCCATCGCGATCTTCCTCTTCGGCTGGAGCGAGGTCAATACGGTCGTCCGCATGTTCTTCGGAACATTTTGGTTCACAGATCCTGCCATAGCCATGGACAGATTCCTCTTCGGCGTCCATCCTTCGGTATGGTTTCAGCAGTTCACGAGCCCCCTGCTGGATGAGATCATGGGTTTTTTTTATGCCAGTTACTACCTTTTTTTGCCTTCTGTGGTCCTGGTCCTTTATATCAAGGGAAAAAGGGAGGAGACACTGGCTGTGTTTTCTTTTTTATCCGTGACCCTTCTCTCCAATTATTTCCTTTTTTATATTCTGCCCGCACTGTCGCCGTCGATGGCAGGCGGTCTCGCCCATCTTCACACGAAGACATACAACGGTTATTTTTTTATGAAACTCATTCTCGCCATCCAGTCGAATGCAGGGATCGCTGGCGGTGCGTTTCCCTCTTCGCATATTTCCGAGGCGTTCGTTCTTGTTCTTGCCGCGCTCCGGTATGAGAAGAAGCTAGGGCTGGTATTATTTCCTGTGACTTTCGGAGTAGCCGTTTCTACGGTCTACTTGGGCTATCACCATGCCGTCGACCCCATATTCGGATTTATCTGGGGTGGCATCTGCTACATCGTTACGCTGAAGCTTCTCGAGCTGCGGAAAGAAGACCCGCTGAGCGCTTGAGTGCCTTTGATCGGTCCGTGGAGCTTATTCCGATATCGGATCTGATACTTTTCTATGGCTGTCTGAGCACAGGGCATATCCCGAAATATATCCCCGGATATAATAAAATGACGCATTCATGATGTAGACTAAAGTGATAAAAAAGACTAAAATGGCTGAAAGGAATCCCAAGGGTTCATAGGTCTGAGGATGAAATGCCCCAATTGCCAGTACGAGAATCCATCCGGAACGAGATTTTGCGGAAACTGTGGAGCCTCGCTAACCTCAGGCGGTAAAGCTCCAGTCCAAGCCACCAAAACCCTTTTAACATCCATGAGGGATCTCACCATCGGAAGCACGTTTGCGGAAAGGTATCAGGTCATCGAGGAGCTGGGAAAGGGCGGTATGGGCAAGGTCTACAAAGTCCTGGATACAAAGATCGATGAAAAAATCGCCCTCAAGCTCCTGAACCTGGAATTTGCGCCGGGCGATAAAACCCTTGACCGTTTCAGGAACGAGTTGCGGCTGGCCCGTCAGATCTCCCACCGTCATGTGTGCCGCATGTATGATCTCGGCGAGGCAGAAGGAATGCCATACATCACCATGGAATACGTATCCGGCGAAGACCTCAAAAGCCTGATCCGGAGGATCGGGCAGTTTACCGTAGGAAAGGCAGTTTTGATCGCCCTCCAGGTGTGCGAGGGCCTATCGGAAGCCCACCGCTTGGGAGTGGTTCACCGCGACCTGAAGCCCCAGAATATCATGATCGACAGTGAAGGCAACGTGAAGATCATGGATTTTGGCATCGCCCGTTCCCTCAAGACAAAGGGGATCACGGATACGGGTGAGATCTTCGGCACTCCCGAATACATGTCCCCCGAAAGCCTTGAGGGAAAGGATGTCGACGGAAGGACGGACATCTATGCCTTGGGTATTATTCTGTATGAGATGTTGACTGGGCGTGTGCCGTTCGATGGAGAAACTCCCCTGACCGTGGCCCTCAAACAGAAAACCGAGATCCCCAAAGATCCCAGGACTGTCAATGCCCAGATCCCTGAGAGCCTCAGCCATGTAATCCTCAAATGCATGAACAAGGAAAAGGAACGAAGGTATAAAGATCTCCAAGAATTGACAGGCGATCTAGAAAGGATCGAAGAGGGTATACCCCATACGGAGAGGATCATTCCCGAGAGACAGCCGGTGACATCCCGGGAGATCACGGTCAAGTTCAGTTTAAAAAAGCTTTTTATCCCGGCGATGATCCTTGTGGCTGTTGTCGTTATCGCCGGTTTGGCCTGGCGGTTTTTCTCGCAGCGAAGGACTGTGAGCTTCGCAGCCGATAGGCCATCTCTCGCAGTGATGCACTTCGAGAATAACACGGGAGACGCAAATCTCGATCACTGGAGGAAGGCCCTTTCGGACCTGTTGATCGCAGACCTCAGTCAGTCTAGGTATATCGCTGTGCTCAGCGGAGAAGAACTCTACAATATCCTCGAGGAAAAAGATCTCCTGGATGTCAAAAGCTATTCTTCGAGAGCGTTGGAGGAGGTCTCAGCCAGAGCGGGAGTACAGTATGTGCTTGTGGGAAAGATGATGATGGCAGGGGATACTATCCGGATAGATACCACCCTGCAGGAGGCGAGGACAGGAAAGATCGTCGGATCCGAAAGGGTCGAAGGGCAGGGTGAAGGAAGTTTTTTCAGCATGGTCGATGAGCTGACACGGAGGGTGAAGGCAAATTTCAAGCTCAGCGCCGATGAGATCGCCAGCGACATCGATGAGTCGGTCGAGAAGATCACGACCGACTCTCCGGAGGCCTACAAGTACTACAGAGACGGAATGAAATTTCTCAACAAAGGCGATTGGGCCCAGAGTATCGCTATGATGGAGATGGCCGTGGGGATCGATCCAGAGTTCGCCATGGCTTACAGAGCTTTGGCTGCGGCATATGAAAACCTTGGATACCGGACGGAATCAAGGACTCGTCGGGAAAAAGCATTCGAACTTACGGATCGTGTTTCAGACAGGGAAAGATATCACATCCAGGCACACTTCTATCTGCAGTCGGAAAAAACCTTCGACAAGGCGATCACTGCCTACACAGAACTCCTTAAGCTGTATCCCGAGGATGGAACCGCCAGTAACAATCTTGCATCGATCTATAACACTTTGGAGCAATGGGATAAGGCTATAGAAGCTTTGAAAGACATCAGGAAATATCGAGAGGAATCGGTTCTGAATTACTGGAATCTTCACGAAGCCTATTCATTCAAAGGTGAAACCGGAAAATCCAAGGAGGTTCTTGAAGACTATTTGAGTAACATCTCAGAGAGTGCTCTGGTTCATGATCTCCTTTCACAGCATTATATTCGTGAGGGGAATTTTGAATTAGCCCTTCAAGAGGCAGAAAAAGCTTTCGCCCTCGATCCCACACATTACCGTAATTTTGTCCTGAGGGGAGACCTTTTTTATTTTCAGGGAGATCTGTCTAGCGCAGAGAGCGAGTACGTGAAGCTGTTCGATGTCAAGGAACCGGTCGCGCATGATATTGGCATCCGGAGACTGGCCGGCCTCTATGTTTTGCAGGGTAGATTCGATCAAGCCCGAGAACAGTTGAATCAGGGATTGGACCTAGCGGCAATGCTGGAGGATCGCGTATGGGAAGCGTGGTTTCATCTGTATTCGGCTTATGTGTCTTTGAGTGCGGGAGATTTGGAGGCAGCGCTGGGGGATTGTGATCAAGCTGAGGGTATCGCCGCAGAAGCGGGTGAACTGGACATACAAAGACGGGCTCTTTTCATGAAGGGATTTGTCCTTATCGCAATGGATATGTTGGAGGAGGCACAGTTAACAGCGCAAAGGCTTTTCGAATTGATCGAGCAAGGGCTGTTTGAACGAGCGAAAAGGTACCACCTTCATCTCTTGGGAAGGATTGAGATGGAAAGGAGCAATTTTGCTCAGGCCATACAAGAATTCGAAGCCGCGCTCTCTCTTTTGCCCGCTGAGTTCAGCATCGATTCTTGGAATGCTTTATTCATGGAGCCGCTAGCCCGAGCTTATTATCTGGGCGGTGATATCGCAAACGCTCAGAGGGAGTATGAAAAAATAGTGTCTCTGACCTTTGGAAGAATGTATCAAGGAGATGTTTATTCCCAAAGCCTTTATAGGCTGGGCAAGATCCATCAGGAAGAAGGGGAGACGGATAAAGCGGTCGAGTACTATGAGAGGTTTCTCGGGATCTTGGAGAATGCAGACAAGGAATCCGTTGAACTTCGAGATGCACGGGAACAACTCTCACTTCTCAGAAAAAGCTGATTTTTTGTCCCATCCCTTGACATTGTTTTTGATTATAGATATCTTTATGGACTCTGGGGATTATATATAGGCAATAAGGATTATTAGATCTAACTGCGAGTAGCCTAATGCCATGGGGAGGGCTAAAATGTACGCACGATTGACGAGATTACAGGTTAGGCTTGAAAGGTTCGATCACTCGATCAACATATTTAAAGAGAGCGTTCTTCCTGCTCTCCGAAAGCAGCTGGGATTTCGAGGAATCTTTCAAGCC
>JASFEP010000020.1:0-22951 GCA_050124775.1 Candidatus Aminicenantota bacterium | reverse complement strand
CTTTCCCCCACCAGTACAGACCGCTAAGGAATACAATAAAGGAAACAGACAGGAAAGAAAGACACGGAAGATAACAGAGTAAAGGAAAAAAGACAAAGGTAAAAGAAAGATAGGGTAGTAAATCAGAGAGGGCAAAGAGGAACACAAAATGGAAAAAATAAGAATCAGGTTACAGTCATTTGACCACCGGTTGTTAGACCAGTCTGTTAAAGATATCGTTATCAAAGCGAAAAGAACTGGAGCCAAAGTGGCTGGTCCTATCCCATTGCCCACGCGTATACATCGGTTTTGTGTTCTTCGTTCTCCGCATGTAGACAAGAGATCCAGGGAGCATTTTGAGATGCGTATCCACAAAAGGCTCATCGATATCGGTGAATACAACAATGAGACGATCGAAGAGTTGCAGAAGCTAGACCTCCCTGCAGGGATAGATGTGGAGATCCAGGCCTTCGGTGGCACAGGAGAATAAAGATGGTAGAAGGTTTGATCGGAAAGAAGATCGGCATGACCCAGCAGTTTGACGAAGCGGGGAATGCCATTCCTGTCACTATAATCAAGGTTGGACCCTGTGCTGTTATCCAGAGAAAAACCGAGGAGAAGGATGGGTATTCGGCGCTTCAACTGGGTTTTATCGAGGAAAAACCCAGGAGGAAACCGAACAAGGCGCAGGAAGGACATTTCGGAAAAGCCAGTCTGCCGCCAACGAAAATCCTTCGCGAATTTTTATACGAAACGAATGATGAGGTCAAAGAGGGAGATCAGTTCTTCGTGGATATATTCCAGGTCGGTGAAAAAGTGGATGTGGTGGGCACGAGCAAAGGAAAGGGATTTGCGGGGGTTGTCAAGCGCTGGGGCTTTCACGGCGGAAAGGGATCTCACGGATCCATGTTCCACAGAGCTCCGGGTTCGATCGGATGTTCCGCAGATCCTTCCCGAGTCCTCAAGGGAACCAAGCTTCCCGGTCATATGGGAGACGAACGGGTAACCGTGAAAAATCTTTCGGTCATCGAAACGGATAAGGAGCAAAACCTCCTGGTGGTCAAGGGTGCAGTCCCTGGGTCCAAAGGAGGTTATCTGTTGATAAAAAAGACGAATTTCCAGGCCAAGCCTGCTGGCAAGGAAAAGAAAGAGTAAAAAATGGCTAAAGTTCAAGTTCTGGACAGTGCCGGGAACAAGATCAAAGAGATCAGCGTCCCGAAGGGAGTCCTCGATGCTCCTGTAAAGGAGCACCTTCTCTATGAATGTGTCGTGAATTATCAGGCTAACCAGAGGAGCGGCTCAGCTGCTACCAAAACACGCGCGATGGTGAGGGGTGGAGGACGCAAACCTTGGAGGCAAAAGGGCACAGGACGCGCACGTGCGGGTAGCATCCGCTCTCCAATCTGGAGAAAGGGAGGCGTTACCTTTGGCCCCTCTCCCAGAAGTTATGCATTCAACATGCCAAGAAGAGCAAAAAGGAATGCCCTCAAATCAGCTCTATCTATGAAACACAATGAAAAGCAACTGTTGATTCTGGATGCTATTGAGTTTAATGAACCCAAGACGAAAGAGGGCGTAAAATTCCTGAAAGGGCTAAAAATTGATTCTGCTCTGGTCGTTGATAACCATAAAAATAAAAATATGTTTCTTTCTTTGAGGAATATACCAAAAGTGAAAGTCGTCGATTTCAAAAACTTAAACGTTTTCGATGTGCTGAATTTTAAGTCCCTCGTTTTTTCACAAAAAGCATTTGAATCTTTGATGGAGAAGTTAAAGTGAAGGATCCATACACAATCATTTTGCGGCCAGTCATCACGGAAAAAAGCACTTGGTTAAAAGAGGTCAACAGAGAGATCTGTTTCGAGGTCGCACCCCACGCGAACAAGATCGAAATCAAAGAGGCAACGGAACAGCTTTTTAAGGTCAAAGTCGAGAATGTCCGTGTCATCAAAAAAAGAGGAAAACGCAGACGTGTGGGACGGAACGAGGGGAAGACGAAGGATTGGAAAAAGGCCTATGTGAAACTCAAAGAAGGCGAAAAGATGATCGAATATTTTGAGGCTGTCTAAGATGGGCGTAAAAACATACAGACCAACAACATCGAGCTTGAGGCACAGAACCGGTTTGACATATGAGGAGCTGACCACGAGTCAACCTTATAAACCCTTGGTCCGGCCTTTGAAGAAATCGGGGGGACGGAACTCCCGGGGTCGGATCTCCATCCGTTTTCGCGGAGGCGGCCATAAACGCAGTTACAGGATTATCGATTTCAAAAGAGATAAGATCAATATTCCCGGTGAGGTAGAGACGATCGAATACGATCCCAACCGCTCAGCATTCATTTCCCTCGTGAAGTATAAGGACGGGGAAAGGCGGTACATCCTGACACCCTATAAATTGCAGGTCGGCCAGACCATTGTTTCTTCGGACAGACAGGTGGATATTCTTCCCGGAAATGCGATGCCTTTGAGGTTTATCCCGCTGGGCACCATGGTTCACAACCTTGAACTGAAGAAGGGTAAGGGAGGGCAGATAGCTAAAGCCGCAGGGACCGGCGCACAGATCTTGGCTAAAGAGGGTGATTATGCCCAGATCCGGATGCCATCTTCAGAGATCCGGAAAATTCATCTGGAATGCCGTGCAACCGTAGGGGAAGTGAGCAATCCAGACCATCAGAATGTTTCCATCGGAAAAGCCGGGCGAACGAGATGGACAGGGCGGAGGCCCCATGTGCGGGGAACGGCCATGAATCCTATCGATCATCCGCATGGAGGCGGAGAGGGAAAAGCCAAGGGCGGACGGAATCCTGTTTCGCCCACGGGTCAACCCACTAAAGGATTTAAAACGAGAAAGAACAAACGGACCCAAAAATTTATAGTCCGCAGAAGGAGCAAATAATTATGGGCAGGTCTCTAAAAAAAGGGCCTTTTATTGAGGAAAAGCTTTTAAAGAGGATCGAGGCGTCTGCGTCTCAAAGGGAAAAGAGACAGGTCATCAAGACATGGTCTCGGAGTTCCACGGTCATTCCGGAAATGGTGGGCTTGACCATTGCTGTCCATAACGGAAAAAAGTTTATTCCTGTGTTTATTACAGAAAACATGGTTGGACATAAACTGGGAGAGTTTTCTCCCACGAGAACCTTTAAGGGACACACTTCAAAAACAGCACGTACGATCAGGATGAAGAAGTAAAAATGGAAAAAGAAAATATCATCGCACATGCCATCGCCAAACATGTGAGGATCTCTCCACAAAAATGCCGGCTTGTTGCAGACCTTGTCCGGGACAGGTATGTGGGAGAGGCTCTGACGATCCTCCATTTTTCCAAGAAAAAAAAGGCCAGCGCCATCGTCGAAAAGGTCCTTCGCTCGGCCATTGCCAACGCCCAGCAGTCATCGGCTGATGTGGACGTTGACAACCTGTATATTTCAAAAATTTTCGTCAATCAAGGGCCTCAATGGAAAAGATGGCAGGCTGTTCCCATGGGAAGAGCCGCTCAGATTCTGAAAAAGACGAGCCATGTGCATGTCTATTTAGAAGAAAGAAAAGGGAGATAACAGTGGGTCAGAAAACACATCCGTATGGATTTCGGTTGGGCTTCAACAAACAATGGAGCTCTCGCTGGTTTGCCAAAGGCAAAGATTATAGTCGATTGATCCACGAGGACCTCCGGATGAAAAAGATCGTAAAAAAACGCTACAAACACGCCGGAATATCGGAAGTGGATGTGGAGAGAGTGGGTCCCAAAATCAGGATCATCATATTCACCGCCCGTCCGGGTATTGTTATCGGGCGCGGGGGAAAAGAGATCGAGAGCCTTAAAAATATTCTCCAGGGTATTGCATCCAAAGAAGTCTATATCGATATCCGCGAAGTCGACAAGCCGGAAACGAACGCATTGTTGGTTGCGATGGGTATCGCCATCCAGTTGGAGAAAAGGATCGCTTACAGAAGGGCGATGCGGCGTGCAGTCGAGATGGCCATGAAAATGGGTGCCAAAGGGATCAAGGTGATGTGTTCAGGACGGCTGGGGGGTGTGGAGATCGCAAGGTCGGAATGGTATCTTCGCGGACAGCTGCCTTTACAGACCCTGAGGGCCGACATTGACTATGGATTTACTGAAGCGTTCACGACATACGGACAGATCGGCATCAAGGTCTGGATATATACCTCTGATAAAGAGAAAGAAAAAATGACGGTGCAAGCGGAGGAGGTTGAGGAGATTTAGCCATGCTTATGCCAAAAAAGGTCAAACACCGGAAACAGCAGAGGGGGCGGATGAAAGGAAAACCCTTGCGTGGGGCAACTCTTGCCTTTGGAGAGTATGGTCTCCAGGCTCTAGAGCCCTGCTGGATCACCGCCCGACAGATCGAAGCCGGAAGAATCGCCATCACCCGCCATATCAAAAGAAAGGGGAAATTGTGGATCCGAGTTTTCCCCTGGAAGCCTGTGACGAAAAAACCAACGGAAGTGAGGATGGGAAAGGGTAAGGGCGACCCGGAGTTCTGGGTCGATGTGGTCAAACCGGGAAAGATCCTTTATGAACTGGAAGGTGTTTCTGAACCTTTAGCCAAGGAAGCCATGCGACTGGCATCGAACAAGCTGTCTATCAAGACAAGGTTCATTACCAGAAATATCGGGGAACTGAGATGAAAGCCACGGAATTGAGAGAATTGACAGAGGACGAGCTGATCGGCAAGGAAGAAGAGCTGAAAGACCAGCTTTTTAAGCTGAAATTTCAGCATGCGTTGGGTCAACTCGAGAATGCGATGAAACTTAAAAATATAAAAAAAGATATTGCGCGCATCAGAACTATACTGAAAGAAAAAAATATAGGGACGGAATAGAGAATGAACACAATACAAGGGAGAAAAACAGTTAAGCTTGGGAAGGTAACCGGAACGAAGATGAAAAAGACCGTTACAGTACTTGTCGAACGCCAAGTGAGACATCCTCTCTATAAAAAGATCATCAAGAGACGCAAGAAGTTCCTCGTCCATGATGAATACGAAAAATGTAAAGTCGGTGATTTGGTCAAGATCGTCGAGACACGGCCCCTCAGCAAGAGAAAGAGATGGCGTGTGAAAGAGATCGTTGGTCTCTCTCCCTCTGAGGCTGAGAAGGATAACGAGGATAAAAAATAATGATACAACAAGAGACTATGCTCAAAGTCGCTGACAATTCAGGAGCGCGAAAGATTTTGTGCATAACTCCCCTCGGCGGCGGCGTGGGTAAGTACGCAGCTGTCGGTGATGTCATTTCAGCATCAGTAAAGGAGGCGGAACCTGAGAGCAAGATCCCTAAAGGAAAGGTCATCCGTGCTGTAGTGGTGCGGACGAAAAAGGAGATCCGGCGTAAGGACGGTTCCTACATCCGTTTCGACGACAATGCTGCCGTGATCATCGACCGCCAGGGAGAGCCCATCGGGACCCGTGTTTTTGGCCCGGTCGGACGGGAATTGCGCGAGAAAAAATTCATGAAGATCGTCTCCCTCGCTCCGGAGGTGCTTTGATGAACAAGATGAAGATCAGAAAGAATGACGAGGTTGTCGTTCTTCGAGGAAAGGACAAGGGAAAAACGGGTAAGGTTCTCAGGGTGAATCCTGAAAAACGCACGGTCATTGTCGAGAAGATAAAATTTGCCAAAGAGTTCATACGGCGTGATCAGAGCAAAAATATTCAGGGGGGGATCATGGAAAAGGAGGCTCCTGTCCATGTGTCCAATGTAATGCTCTATTGCTCCGAATGCGCACAGGGTGTGCGCGTGAAGACAAGAAGACTCGAAGACGGAAGCAAGATAAGGGTCTGTGCCAAATGCGACATGAGCATAGAAAAGAATTGATGAGGAATAAACAATGAGCCGCCTCCAGGAAAAGTACAGAAAAGAGATCATTCCAGAACTCCAGCAGGAGTTGTCCATATCGAATAAAATGGCTGTACCCAGACTCGAAAAGATCGTGATCAATATCGGTGTGGGAGAAGCGATCCAGAACATCAAAGCTCTGGATGCAGCCAAAAAGGAGCTCAGCCTTATTACCGGACAGTGGCCGGCTGTAGGGAGAGCTAAAAAATCCATTTCTTCGTTCAAACTGAGGCAGGGGCATGCCATTGCCTGCTATGTCACATTGCGGGGAACGATGATGTACGAGTTCTATGACCGATTGGTCAACGTCGTGCTTCCCCGTGTGCGAGATTTTAGAGGGGTTCCCTCTAGGGCTTTCGACAGGAGAGGAAACTATACTCTCGGATTGAAGGACCAGCTGGTATTTCCCGAAATCGATTACACGAAGGTGGAAAAATCACGCGGCATGAATATCACCATTGTCACTTCGGCAAAAACAGACAAAGAAGCCTATGTTCTGCTTCGAAAACTAGGAATGCCCTTCAGCGGGGTGTTGTAAGGAAGGCAAAAGTGTCAAAAAAGTCAAGTATGGCCAAATATTTAAAAGAGCCGAAATATGATGTCAGAAAAAAATCCCGGTGCCGGATATGCGGACGTTCCAAAGGGTATTTTCGTAAATTCGATATGTGCCGTCTCTGTTTTCGCGAGTTGGCCCTTAAAGGAGAAATCCCAGGAATCATAAAGGCGTCCTGGTAATAGACAAAGAGAGGTTCGATTATGACTATGACTGATCCGATTGCTGATATGCTTACCAGAATCCGGAATGCGGTGCTGGCGAAGAAAAAAGACGTGCGCATTCCTTCATCCCGAATGAAAATAGAGATCGCAAAGATCCTCAAAGATGAAGGGTATATCAAAAGTTTCAGAGTTATGGAAGGGAATATCCAGGGAGTGTTGAACATAGTCCTGAAGTACACAGAAAACGGCGAATCCGTGATCTCAGGCCTGAGCCGTATAAGCAAACCCGGATGCAGGATCTTCTGTAAATCGGACTCGATCCCGAAAGTCCTCGATGGACTTGGGATCGTGATCATATCAACCTCCAAGGGTATAATGACTGGAAAAAAATGCGAAGACCTCGGGTTTGGAGGGGAAGTTTTGTGTCAGGTCTGGTAAATTTTTGTTGAGAGGAAATTAAGAAATGTCCAGAGTTGGAAAAGAACCGATTGTCGTTCCAGAGGGAGTTAAGGTGAACATCCTTGCAGATACGATCATGTTCGAGGGTCCTAAAGGGAAGTTGGTTTCACCGCTTTTTCCTGGAATCAAAGCGGAACTCAGCGATAATAGGTTGGTGATCACAAGAGAGAATGACAGCGGGAAACTCCCTTCGTATCATGGTTTATGCAGGACTTTGGCCTACAATTCAGCTAGGGGCGTTTCCGAGGGATTCACCAAGCAACTTGAGATCATTGGCGTGGGTTACCGCGCCCGCCTGGATAAAGGTAAACTAGAGCTCAATTTGGGGTATTCAAAGCCGATCGTCTATTCCATTCCCGACGACATCGAGATCGTTTTGGAGAAACCGACTCTGATCACGGTCAAAGGGATCGACAAACAACGTGTCGGCCAGGAAGCCCACCGAATACGGAGTTTTCGCAAACCCGATCCGTATAAATTAAAGGGTGTCCGCTATGTGGGCGAGAGACTGATCAAGAAAGAACGCAAAGCGGGGGTGAGCGGTGTATAAAGATAATGTGACAATTAAGGCGAATGCGAGATCACGGATCAGAAAGAGGATCCGGAAAAAGATATCGGGCACGCAGGAGCGACCTAGAGCCTGTGTATTCAAGAGTAACCGACATATTTATGTCCAGTTCATCGACGATGAAAACGGGGAGGTCCTTGTTTCCGCCTCGACAAGGCAAAAGGATTTCGAGACCAAAAACAAGAATACCAAGAACATAGACGCAGCAAAAACCGTGGGTGAGATAGCTGCAAAAAAAGCGAAGAGCAAAAAGATCAAAAGGATCGTTTTCGATAGAGGCGTTTATCCCTACCATGGCCGTGTCAAAACCTTAGCGGAGGCCATGAGAAAAGGGGGGCTGAGTTTCTAGCCTGGGTAATCGCAACAGGAGGCAAAGAGTGGCCAAAGACAAGATCACAGAGGAAATCGAAGAAGAAATAGAGCTTAAGGATCAGGTTATTTCCATCAGACGGACGACTAAGGTCGTTAAGGGAGGAAAAAACTTGAGCTTTTCTGCTCTCGTTGCTGTAGGGAATGAGAATGGCATGGTGGGGATCGGAATGGGCAAAGCGCGCGAGGTGCCCCCTGCCATTGCGAAAGCCGTCCAAGATGCAAAGAAGAACATGATCGAAGTCCCATTCAAGGATACGACGATTCCCCATTTTGTCAAAGGAGTTCATGGGGGCGGGACAGTGGTTTTGCGGCCCGCGTCCAAGGGAACAGGAGTCATTGCAGGCGGAGCGGTTCGGGTTATCATGCAGTTGGCAGGGATCAAAGACATTCTGACAAAATCTCTCCGCAGTAATAACCCCATCAGCGTAGCCAACGCCACTATGAAGGCCCTGGAGAGTCTGAAAAATCCGAAAAAAGTCTCTTCCATAAGACATAAAGAAGAGGAATTGATATGGCAGTAGAAAAGAAAGCTCGGACTCAGGCAAAAGCCGGAGAGAAAAAAGGAAAACGAGAAGCGAGATCCGCTGAGAAAAAGGTCAAGATCCGGCTCATTAGAAGTCTTATCGGCCGTCCGCAGAAACAGCGTGAAGTCGTTAAAGGATTGGGCCTGCGAAAGATCGACTCGGAAGTGATACGCAAAGACTGTCCCGAGATAAGGGGAATGCTCAAAAAAGTTCCCCATTTAGTGAAAGTGGAGGAGTTGGATACAAAATGAACCTGCACAATCTGCATCCTGCAAAGAATTCCCGAAAATCAAGGAAAAGAGTAGGGCGAGGTCCCGGTTCGGGCAAGGGGAAAACCGCTGGACGGGGAACCAAGGGGCAAAAATCCATCTCCGGATATTCCCGAAAACGAGGATTCGAAGGAGGTCAGATGCCCCTCAGCCGTAGGGTCCCCAAAAGGGGATTTACCAATATCTTCCGAAAAGATTACTGCCCAGTGAATCTTGCGCGTTTGGAAAAGTTGAAAAAAGATGAGATAAAACCCAAGGATTTGGTCGATGCTGGCATCATACAAAAAGAGGGAGAGAGAATTAAAATTTTGGGACAGGGAGACATTTCAGCTCCCAAGACCATCCATGCCCATAAATTTTCCGAATCTGCTTTGAAGAAGATCGAGGATGCGGGTGGCAAGGCTGTCCTGATTGGAAGTTAACGATGCTCGACAGTATAAAAAACATCTTCAGTATCCCTGACCTGAGAAAGAGAGTTATTTTCACTCTTCTCATTCTGGCGGTATACAGGATCGGTGCGCAAATTCCGAATCCTGGGATCAGCGCGTCCGCTTTGGCAGAATTTTGGGAAGCCCAAAAGGGGACCATATTCGGATTCATCGATCTTTTTTCGGGTAGAAACATGTCGCGGATGACTATTTTCGCGTTGGGCATCATGCCCTACATCAGCTCATCCATTATACTCCAACTGCTCCAGGTCGTTTGGCCTTATTTGGAAAGATTGTCCAAGGAAGGCGAACTGGGCAGGAAAAAGATCACGCAGTACACCCGTTATGGAACCCTTGGCATCTGTATCATTCAATCCTCTGCCATCGCCATACTCTTGGAATCTCTACGCAGTCCTGGGGGCGCTCCTATCGTCCCGAATCCTGGTATTGGATTTAAGCTTCTCACTGTTCTCACTTTGACAACGGGAACCGTTTTTATCATGTGGCTGGGAGAACAGATCTCGGAACGGGGTATCGGTAACGGGATCTCGTTAATCATATTTGCCGGCATTGTGGTCGATTTTCCCCGGGCTATGCAGAGCGTTGTCGGACAGATCCGGACTGGAGACATGGGGCCGTTGAAGCTGATATTCATCCTCGCCATCATGATAGCTGTCTGTGGCATTATTGTTTTTGTGGAAAGGGGCCAAAGGCGGATTCCTGTCTCTTATGCAAAGAGGGTCGTCGGCAGAAAGATCTATGGAGGGCAGAGCACGCATCTTCCGCTGCGGGTGAATACCGGAGGAGTTATCCCAATCATCTTTGCTGCTTCTGTAATCACGATTCCCTCGACCATGGCACAAATGATCCGTGTCCCTGTTATCCAGAATATCGCGCAACAGTTCGGGATGGGGATGCCACTCTATGTGCTTCTTTACATAACAGCCATCATATTTTTTACGTACTTTTATGTTTCAATTATTTTTAATCCGACGGATGTAGCGGATAACTTGAGAAAGTACGGCGGATTCATTCCTGGAATTAGGCCAGGAAAGAATACGTCCGATTATATCGATAGCGTCCTCTCGCGGCTTACGTTGGTTGGAGCGCTCTACCTTGCGGCGGTCGCTACAATGCCCGAGTTCATGATGACCGGTATCCGCGTGCAGAACCTTCCCATTATAGGGAATTTTTTAGATCAAAACCTGCCCCAGTGGTTCACGCAGGGAGCGAATGTCGATTTTTATTTTGGCGGGACCTCCATACTCATTGTTGTGGGTGTGGCTATGGACACCCTTCAACAGATCGAAGCGCAGCTTGTCATGCGTCACTATGATGGCTTCATGCGTCGAGGGAGAATAAGAGGTCGAAGGGGATGAAAATCATTCTGCTCGGCGCTCCCGGCTGCGGGAAAGGAACTCAAGGAGAGCTCATGAGCAAGACTTACGGATTTCCGAAGATCTCCACGGGTGACCTCCTGCGTGATGCTGTGGCTCAGGGAACTCCTCTGGGTGTGGAAGCCCAGGTGGTCATGGAGCGGGGTGATCTCATCGCGGATGATTTGGTCATAAAGATGGTCGCGAACAGGATCACAGAACCCGACTGTTCAGAGGGATATATTTTGGACGGATTTCCCAGGACCCTATTCCAGGCTCGTGCGCTGGACGACATGAATAACGATCACCGGGAGGTGGTGATCGAAATAGATTTGCCCGATGAAGTCGTTATCGAAAGGCTGAGAGCCCGAAGGATCTGTTCAAGCTGTGGCACGATATACAACCTGCTGAACCAGACTCCCAAGAGGGAGAATATCTGTGATGTCTGTTCGGAACAACTCGTGAGCAGGGATGATGACAAGCTCGATGTGATCCGGGACCGGTTGAAGGTTTATCATGAACGAACAGAGCCGCTCCTCGATTACTACAAGGCCAAATCGAATTTTTTTCAGGTAAACGGTGAAGGTACAATCACTGAAATTTTTGCGAGGGTCCGCGAGATTCTCGATACTGCATTGGATAAACCGGAGAATTAGGATAGAGTGATGATTATCTATAAAAGCGAGGAAGAGATCCAATCCATGAAGCGGAGTAATCAGATCGTAGCACGGATCCTTTCTGAGCTTGCTCTTTTGATCAAACCAGGGGTCAGCACAAAAGATCTGGACGCATATGCAGAGAGAAGAACCCGAGAGATGGATGCCGTCCCAGCGTTCAAAGGATATCGCGGATATCCCGCTTCTCTATGTACATCGATCAATGAGGAGATCGTTCATGGGATTCCTTCCTCCAGGGTTCTGTGTTCCGGGGATATCATCAGCCTTGATTTTGGTGTTGTCTATGATGGTTTTTATGGAGATGCAGCTGTGACTTATCCGGTCGGAGAGATCACTCCCCGGGCAGAAAAACTCATCGCTACGGCCAAAGAATCCTTCGCCAAGGGCGTAGCGAAGATCAAGGAGGGAAACAGGCTTTCGGATATCTCCTATGCGATACAAAGCCATGTGGAGTCTCAAGGATTTTCTGTGATCCGTTCTTTTGTCGGACATGGGATCGGATTTTCTCTGCACGAAGAACCACAAATTCCGAATTTCGGAACGCCGGGCCGTGGACCGAAACTGAAACCCGGGATGGTGCTAGCCATAGAACCCATGATCGCCATCGGCGACTGGGAAGTGGAGATCCTTTCGGATAACTGGACGGCGGTTACAAAGGATAGGAGCCTTTCAGCACATTATGAACATACTGTCGCTCTCACTCGAAGCGGGGTGGAGATCTTGAGCCTTCCAGAGAATGAAGACAATCACAAATATGCAAAGGAGTCGCGGCATGTCTAAAAATGATGTGATCGAAGCAGAGGGTACAGTGCTCGAGACGCTCCCGAATGCCATGTTTCGTGTTGAGCTGTCCAATAAACACAAAATTTTGGCCCATATTTCAGGAAGAATGCGCAAACACTTCATCCGGATTCTTCCTGGGGACAAAGTCCTGGTGGAGCTCTCACCATATGATTTGACCAAAGGGAGAATCACTTATCGATTTAAATAAAGGACAGGAAAATGAAGGTTAGAGCATCAGTCAAAAAGATGTGCCGGAATTGCCGGATCATAAAGAGAAAAGGCGTCCTCCGAGTCATATGCACAAATCCCAAGCATAAACAAAAACAAGGATAGATGAGGTAAAAATGGCTAGAATCGCAGGAATCACCCTTCCCCCAGAAAAAAGGATCGAGATCGGTTTGACCTATATCTATGGCATAGGCCGCTCAAAAGCGATCAAGATCCTCGAAGCCGTCAAGATCGATAAGGATAAAAAGGTCAAAGACTTGAGCGAAGCAGAGGTCAACAAGATCCGCCAAATCATCGAAAAACAGGAAAAGATCGAAGGAGACCTTCGCAAAGAGGTCACCATGGATATAAAGAGGCTGATGGATATCAGCTCTTACCGAGGCATGCGTCACAAGAGGAGGCTTCCCGTGCGCGGGCAGAGGACCAAAACGAATGCACGGACAAGAAAAGGCCCATCAGGGCGTACAATCAAGAAGAAATAGCGGGAGCGTCTAATGGCTAGACCGAAAAGAAAAGTAAAGAAGAAAAAAGTCAAAAAGGATATCGGATTCGGTGTCGCTTATGTTCAATCGACTTTTAACAATACGATCATCACCATTACGGACCAGCAGGGGAACACGCTTTGCTGGAAGAGCTCGGGAACAGCAGGATTCAAGGGCGCTCGGAAAGGAACGCCATTTGCGGCCCAATTGGCAGCTAAAGAGGTCGCGACCGATGCCAAAGAGTTTGGTGTGAGATACGTGGATGTCAAGGTTAAAGGTCCCGGTGCCGGGAGGGAATCAGCGATTAGAGCCCTTCAGGCCGGAGGATTGGAGATAAAGTCCATCAGAGATGTAACACCCATACCTCACAACGGATGTCGAGTGAGGAAACGGCGGAGAGTGTGAGGGCCTTCCCTCTAAGGAGTGAATGATGTCAAAGGATAGAAATTCCATATGTCGCTATTGTCGTGTTGAGAGGACAAAACTGTTCCTTAAGGGCAGCAAGTGCTTGACCGATAAGTGTCCGGTCGAACGCAGACCTTATCCGCCGGGCGAACATGGGAGGATGAGACGGAGAATCCTCGGCTACGGAATTCAGTTGAGAGAAAAACAAAAACTGAAAAGATACTATGCCATGTCTGAAAAACAGTTCAAGCTTTTCTTCCAGAGAGCGGAAAGAAAAAGTGGGATCACGGGAGAGATCCTTTTGTCCATGCTGGAAAGGAGACTGGATAATGTGGTCTATCTCATTGGATTTTCACACTCGCGATTCCACGCCAGGCAGTTGATCACGCATGGCCATTTTAGTGTCAACGGAAAAAAAGTCTCCGCTCCATCAATGCTGTTGAACAAAGGGGATGTCGTGGCTTTTAGGGCGCGGTCGGCAGGTAACAAAGAGTATAAAGCAATCGTCGAATCCAATAAAAATAAGACCGTTCCGGGTTGGCTCGAAGTTGACAGCGACAACATGGCGGCTAAAGTTCTCGCATTTCCAAAGCGCGAGGATGTGTCGATTCCCGTTGAAGAGCATCTTGTTGTGGAGCTTTACTCCAGGTAATGATTCTTTTGGCTCCTTTGGGCTAGGGACAGCAAGCGTCTTTAGTTTTCAGGGTTGAGTCAGAGTTAATGGAACCAGGATAGGAGGAGAAATGATAGAAACAGGCTTTCAGAGACCGAGGTATTTGGAATGTGATTATGAAACCCTAACAGAGAAATACGGCAAGTTCACAGCTCAGCCTTTTGAAAGAGGTTTTGGCATTACCATAGGAAATTCACTACGGAGGATTCTGTTGTCTTCGATTTCGGGCGCAGCGATCACGAATGTCCGTATCCAAAATGTTCTCCATGAATTCTCGACACTTCCAGGTGTGGTAGAAGATGTGACTGATATCAATTTGAACCTTAAAAGCATTCCTCTGAAACTTTTGGGACAAGAGCCCAAAATGATGACCTTGAAAAAAAAGGGGCCTGCGGAGGTGAGCGCAGCTGATATCGAGCATGATTCCGATATAGAGATCCTCAACACAGATATTCATATCGCATCCTTGGATAAGGATGGGAATTTGGACATAGAAATGATCGTGGCTAACAACAGAGGGTACATTCCTGCCGATCAGAATTATAACGAAGAATTGAGCGTCGATTTTATCCCGTTGGATTCCTCTCACTCTCCGATCCTTAAGGTGAATTATCGCGTCGATCCTGCTCGAGTGGGCAAAAGGATTGATTACGAAAAGCTGACTCTAGAGATCTGGACGACTGGAGCCAAAACGCCTCAGGACGCACTCGCCCAGGCTGCAAAGATCTTGAGAAGCCATCTGGTCATTTTCCTGAACATTGTCGACGAGCCAGCGGAACTGGAAGCGGTCCCTGCGAAGAAAGAGATTCCCTATTTCTCTCAGATAGACATCCTCTCTAAATCGATCGACCATCTGGAACTGTCGGTACGATCCAATAACTGTCTGCGATCAGCGGGCATCGAGAAGATCTATAAGCTCGTGCAGAAAACAGAGGATGAGCTGTTGAGGACAAAAAACTTCGGCCGCAAGTCTCTATCCGAGATCAAGGAAACCCTCCAAGAATTGGGTTTGGGTTTGAATCTGGAGCTTCACCCCAAATTGATAGAGAAGATCGAAGGAGCGCCAAAGCCTGAAGAGGAGAGAGGAGAAGGAGTTTTGGAATGAGGCATCAAGTTAGTGGAAAGAAATTAGGAAGAAACTCCTCACAGCGGAAGGCTCTTCTCAGAAGTCTGGTGACTTCTTTTATCGAAAAAGAGAGGATCAGGACGACACTTGCAAAAGCCAAGGCGACTCGGCCGATCGCCGAAAAGATGATCACTCTGGCCAAAACGAACTCGCTTCACACACGTCGTCAAGCTCTACAGTATATCTACAAAAAGGAAACCGTTAAAAAGCTCTTTGAGGATATCGGTCCTCGTTTTACAGAAAGGCCCGGCGGATACACGAGGATCATCAAGCTGGGGCCCCGTGCCGGTGACGGAGCGGAAATGGCGATCCTGGAGCTCGTGGGAACAGAATTCAAGAAAAAAGAGAAGAAAAAAGAGAGTCTTTCTGAGAAGGCTAAGGCCGCTCAAGCCAAAAAATAAGCTGATTATTCATAAAAGTAGCTGACAACCATTAATCAAAAACAACATTCAATATTTTGCTGTCAGCTCCTTTTACCTTTCAGGCGAGTCGATCTTACCGCATCTGCTTCGTTACGATCCATTCGAAGTGGACGACCACGTCTTCATGGATCGACGCCTTGCATCTGCGGCAACCTCGACTCGTGAATAATCATCTTACAGCTGGATTATTCATAAAAGTAGCTGACAACTATTAATCAAAAACAACATTCAATATTTTGCTGTCAGCTCCTTTTTCCTTTCAGGCGAGTCGATCTTACCACATCTGTTTCGTTATGGTCCATTCGAAGTGGACGACCACGTCTTCATGGACCGACGCCTCGACATTTGTGAACGGGTGGGGTGGGTTGGCCTCGACTCGTGAATAATCCATCTTTTCCTGCTCACTGAGTCATGGAAGCCCAATAATTACGAGGTTTGAAAAAAAGCTGTGTTTTTTCTATACTGAACAGGAGCGGATGAAGAGAGGGTTAGTCACCATCCTGGTTTTTTTGGTTCTCGCCTTTTCTTTTCTTCCCTGTGCCGGTCAAGAAGTGGCGCCTGAGGAATCCTCCCAAGAAAAAAAAATCACATCCCTCCATAAATCATTGCTGTTGCCTGGTTGGGGACAACTCGCCGAAAAAAGGTATGTAGAGGGGATCATTTTCCTGTCGGCAGAGATCTTCGCCCTTTATAAAGTTTTCTCCTACAATCATAAGGGAAATAGGGCTTACGCTCGATACAAGGACGCAACCAGTGTGGCGGACGCGGTTGCCCAGAGGCAGATGACAGAGGATTACGACAAAAAAAGAAATCAATATCTTTTGGTGGCTGCCGGCGTATGGGCAGTTAACCTGATCGACATCTATTTTATTATGAAGAATAAAGACCATAAGGGAAAAAACCTGAGGCTAAAGCTTGAAAGTGGAAAAAATAAAAGTCTGGCCCTTACTGTCAGCTATCGTTTTTAGCGCACTGGTATTCTCTTCCTGCCAGGACCGCATCTTCGACAACCCCTTCGATCCCTCGGCCGGAGAGGTTGTATTCGAAGTGATAAATACGATCCCAACTCCGGCGATGATCCCCCTTGGACTCGCTTGGGACGGCAGCACCATTTGGAATGTGGATGGCTACAACGAGACCCTCTACAGTCTCAACAGGTTGAACGGTTCTCAAGTGAGAGCACTCACATCTGTCCTTAAGGTGACTTCGGGTATCGCCTACGATGGACAGGACCTTTGGGTTTGCAGTGAAGCCGTCGTTGAGGTTTACAAGATCAACCTATTAACCGGTGACATCCAGAAAAGGCTTAATCTCCAGCGAGGTTCTTTCACCGCTATCGAGTATGGAGACGGAGTTCTATGGGTCGCTGATGCCCTGTCGAACAAAATCATCCATGTCGATCCAGATACCGCCGAGATATTATCTTCCTTCGATAACCCTGGGACTCGCGTGGATGGAATGGCCTTCGACGGTGTGCATCTTTGGATCTCGGACATGGCCACTCTTACCATCTTCCAGATCAATGTGGATGGAGATGTTTTAAGAGCATTTCTCTCGCCAGGCCAATCTCCCCGTGGGTTGACATTTGATGGTGCCTATTTATGGAATGTGGATGGTAACCAGAGGATCTACCAGCTTAAATTCTGAAATTGAGATCGTTGAGAAAAATATTCTGTGTCATCACGATATTGCTTGGCGGGGCATCCTTTCTTTTATCCGATGATAAGATCCTGATCGAATTCCAAGCTTCCTATCTTGCCTACAGTTACGACCACAATCAGATCTACGGTGAGAACGTATCTTTCCAGCTCCTTTCCTATGATGTGACCTGCGACCATCTTAAAGCCGATATCGGCACGAGGGTGTTCTATGCATACGGCTCTGTTGTCTTGATTATGGAGGGAAAAAGACTCGAGGGAGATGAGTTCTTTTTTAGTCCTGAGGCGAGAAGAGGGACGCTCATCCAATATTCAAACAAGGTGAATGCGATACAATTGAGGCCGGAGGAAGAAGAAGCCACTCTTCCCTCTGATGTGCTCGAAAACCTCACCCTCCCAAAGATACAATCTTCGCTTTTCTATTTCACCTGCGAGAGAGCTCAGATAACAGAGGATTATGAGGTCCTGGGAGAAGGAGTGATCCTCCATCTTGAGGGAATGGAATCGGTGGGATTTAAAAAATTCAAGCTCTCTTCGGGGTTGAAACAGAGAGGAAGTGGTTTTTCCCTGGATAAGATTTGGTTCACAAAATCCCAAGGGATCATCGCCAGGGGCAGCTATCTTTTCAGGACTCCTGATAAGGTCAACAGTTTAACGCAGTTGAATTATGAAGAACGCTCGGTGCTAAAAGATTATGCTGGACCTGATAGACAGATCGATATTCTGAATTCTACCTCTATCGTTTTCGACGATAACACAAATGTCAGTTTTACAGGAAACTATAATTCCAGCAATCTCTGGAACGTCGGCTTCCTCTTGAACAGGCGATGGAACGAGCATGTAACCACGATCTTCGATGTTTCCTACAATAAGCCGGTCAATTTCAGAGGAGAAACATGGCTCGGATTCACTTCTATCTTAGGCGGCGGGCATTTGGGGGATCTGTCTTTCTCGGGGAGGTATGAGTTCCAGGATCAGGTCTTGGGAAGCATCACCTATGCCAACACCTTCCTCGAATGTTTGACCTTCCTTCTCAACTCCACGTATTCCAAGATCAAGATCGTGGGGAGTGAAAGCTTTTCCGAGATCCTTACGGGGGGAGTGAGCCTTTCTTATGATTCCCGCATCTTTAACCTGTCAACGGATTACTACCTCAACCATGACCTCTTCGGGAGTCAACTCCTCTCGCAGCCCCAACTCCGGCTGGGGATCAATCCCTTTTCCTTCTACGGAGGGATTCTCCTCGCCAGCTTCACGAACATATTCATCTACAGCGATGTCGAAGCGGGTGATGAGCACCAGGATACATACAGCAACAACATGATCTTCAGCCTCTCAACTCAGCCTATGTACGTGACACCGTTTTTCTCTCTGAATATGAGCGTGGCGGTCGAACAATTTCTCGAAAAGGAGGACCGGAATTTCACTTCCGGTGGTTTCATCGGGAAAGGAACCATTGAGATCGCTAAGGGATTTTTCTTGGAAGGCTTGTACAATTTTCAATCGAGGCGCCGATCGAGAAATTGGCTCATCGAGGGGACAACGAGTCAGGACCTCAGCGCTGTCGTCCGGGCAAATCCTTCCGATAAGCTAAACAGTTGGCTCTCGGTCTCCTATGATCCAAAAAACGGACAGTGGACACAATCTTTTGCCGATATCTCTTTCGAGGTCATCCGAAAATGGCAATTTCATACTCTGATCAATTATGATTTTATCTTGAATAAGCTCAATAATATTGACCTCTTCTTGGTAAGAGAGGCCGGCCGTGTGCAGTTGCGCTTCGTCTGGAGAAGCCTGTCCAAGCAATTTTCCGTGGAATTGATACCGAGATGATAAAAAAAACAGTGGCTATTTTCTGCGCGGTCAGTTTTTTAGGCGGCGGAGGGTGTATTTCTTTTCGGATCGAACCGCTTCCCGAACCCGAACAGCTCGTTGAGAGTTTTGTGCTCTGCAAAAGCGTTATCCCTGATGGTGAACTCTTGGCTCCTGAGGAGACGGCAACGAATTTTAACGGGAGTGATCCGCACGTGATTTGCTTTGTGGGATTGACGAATGTGGGCCGAAAAATGACGCTCAAATGGAAGTGGTATTCCCCTGATGGAAAGCTGTACAAAGAGACTGTAGAGGTTCCCGTGAACGAGAACGACGTTTATTTGGAGGCCGTTACCGCCTACGACAGGTTAGATATACAGCAAGAGGAGAGCTATAAAGGACGCTGGTTGGTCGTGATTTTAGTCAACGGAGAATTGGCAGGACGCCGAACCTTCACCATCCTCTAGGGACGATCGTTGTTCTGTGTGACCCAGAGTTTTTGACCGGGATAAATTTTGGACCTTGAATTCAGGCCGTTGAGCGTCAGGAGGACGCTTAGATTCATCCCGAATTTTTTGGCGATCTCATAGGGCGTATCACCGGATTTCACCGTGTATTGGCTGGCTCCGGAGAGATTGCCGGACTGGATAGTAAGCTTCTGTCCCACCTGGAGTGTGTTGCTCGACAGGTTATTTCTTCGCTTGATTTCTGCGACCGATGTGTTGAAGGAGCTTGCGATCTGGTAGAGAGAATCTCCCCTTCTGACAACATAGACGAGCTTTTCTCCTTCTCGAATGAGTTCTCGGGTTCGGGCGGATGAGCTGCTGTACCGGCCAGGAACCTTGAGCCTTTGTCCCGGGTAGATCGTGTAGCGCCTGTTGAGCCTGTTGAGACGGGCGATCGCCGAGATGGAAGTCCTGTACCGGCGGGCAATCCCCCCGACCGTTTCGCCCCTCTTGACGTAATGGATCGAATAAGTGGCTTCCGGAGGAATCCATCGAGCTGTCGACTGGACGGCAGCCAGAGTTTTTTCGCCGTAATCCACCGGAACTTTAAGGGAATATTCTCCCTCGGGTGTGGATTTGTGACGAAGTTCGGGATTGAGCTTTTCCAGTACATCTCCACTCAATCCCATATTTTTGGAAAGAGTGGAGAGCTTGACGGGTCGGTAAATTTCAACGGTTTCGTGCTTGATAGGAGTATCGGGTTCAGGAAGATTCATGCCGTATTTCCCCGGGTTGTTGATGATAAGGAGCGTGGCAATGAACCGGGGCACAAAACGAGCCGTCTCTCTCGGTAGAAGCTTGTAGAGATCCCAGAAATTGTCGAGATAGTTGATCCGTTGATTACGGATGAGCCTTTGAACTCTGAACTCGCCGCAGTTATAAGCGGCCAGCGCCGTGAGCCAATCTCCGAAAAAGGAGTGCAACTCCTTCAAATACTGAATCGCCGCCCGCGTGGACTTTTCCGGATCCATCCGTTCATCCACCCAACGGGTCCGCTTCAAACCGAACCGGTATCCCGTAGACGATATGAACTGCCAGAGTCCCAAAGCCCGTGCCCTGGAATAAGCATTGACCTTAAACCCGCTCTCGAAGATGGGGACCCAGGATAATTCTTCCGGCATGGCTTCCTTCCGCAGTTCCTCGAGGATCATTTCCCTGTAGAGCCCGCTTCGCTTGTAAGCAGCCTCGAAGTACTTTCTTTCGACAGTCTGAAAACTCTTGATCTCGGTCAGAACATCCTGGTTTTCAACCAGAGGGATGGACCTGTGATTCTCTCCGACCGCAATGAGATGGGAGGCGTAGATTTCTTGGATCCTTTGCGCAATCAGAAGCCTCAAGTCGTTTTTTTCCTGGTTTAAGGGAGATTCTTGGGGAAGATCCAGTTGAAGCAAAAGACCGTAGGCATCATCCAGAGCCGCCAGTGCTGTGTCGATGTCTGTTTTTCCCCAGGCGATCTGGGCGTCCTGATAGGCAGAAAGAGCATCTTCCAGAGTTTCCGCTGCTGTCCGTTTTCGCTCTGGTTCCTGTGATTCTGCTTCAGTCTCTTGGGTGCTTTCTGGAATCTCAGCCGGTATTTCCTCCATTATGTCCTGCGCAGGCTCCTCATGTTGGACATCCTCGGGGGACGGTTCCTGAGCGACCGTTTCTTGAGTTTCGATTTCAGGGATCTGTTTCACCTGCTGTTTTTTAGATGAGCAGCTCCAACCGAAAACCAGTAAGATAAGCACGCATGCAAGATTAAAACAAGATTTCGTTTTCAACAATTTTTTCCTGAAAAGGGGTATTTATAGCATTTCTACCCTGTTGAGTCAACTGTAGCGTTCATTTATTTAGTCGCACGAAATCCTTCCAGATTTATCCGATTCATGGATTTTAACTCCAAAAAGTGCCATTCCGTTTCATTTCCTCGATTTTCTCGAAAGGCTTCTAACACTGCCGAGAAACTGCCGCTTTTCTCTGTTTTCAATCAGCGGTGTTTTTGAGGAGTTTTTTCGCGATTTTAAGTCCTTCTTTCCTGTTCTCGAAGTCATTATCCAACTGTTTCTGGTACAGTTCGTCCAGGATGCGTCCCATTCGGCGACCGGGGGGAACTCCCAACTCGATCAAATCTCGTCCCATGATGAGAGGTTTGATGGACTCCTTATTGACTTGGAGTGCTTCGAACTTGTCCAGCAACCATTGAGCCTCCTCATCGAGATCTTCGACGGGAACCTCGCTCCTTCCGGCCCTGTCAGCGGCATCGAGAAGAACCACCATCTCGATCTCTCCATTGACATCGGCGGCTAATCTGTTGAACGCCTTTTTTGTGAGAACGTCTCTGTTCTGCCAGAGTTCAGATGCGCGGTGGTGGCATCTGATGAGAGGGAGCACGGTTTTGCGCAGGTCATAGCCTTGCCAGGAGTAGATCTTGAAGCGATCGAAGACCTGTTCCGTCATTTTTTCGCTGGCAATATCGTGTCCGTAGTTGATGATGACCATCCGGCCCCGCTTGAATTCCCATCGGGCTGTAGAGGCCTTCCCGATATCGTGGTAAAGTGCGGCTAAGAGAAGTGCCAATGTTTTCTGAGGTGAAAAATCTCTTTTTTCGGCCAGTCGTTTTGATTGGTCTATTGTGATCTTGGTGTGTTGCCAGACTGTGTGATGACCGTAACTGTCCTTTTCCGGATGAAACACAGAATCCTGGATGGTCAGCGTCAGCTTGTAGAGTTCTGGGAAGAGCTGGTGAAGAGCGTCCAACATGAACAACTCCTCGAGCCCTATGGACGGCATCGGTGATTCGAGGAGTATCCGGAAAAATTCTTCATTCACCCGTTCGACGCTCAAGCCCGAGAGGTCGATCGTTTTGGAAATGTCATAGATCTTAGGTTCGAGGGAGAAACCCAAAACTGAAGCAAAACGTGCGGCGCGGAGGACACGCAGCGGATCCTCTGGAAAAGCCTGGGGGTTTGTCAGGCGAATTGTTCTTTGTTCGATATCGCTAAAGCCTCCCAGAGGATCAAAAACCTCTCCATCGCTCAGGCGGACAGCTATACTGTTGCATCGGAAGTCACGGCGTTTCAGGTCTTCTTCGAGTGGTAGGTCGGGGTCGGAGGAGATGATAAAATCCTTGTGCCCACGCACATCCACCTCGCTGGGAATATCCTTACGCGGAAGCGCGATGTCATAGGTTTTGCCCTCGGTGTTGAACTTGATAATGCCGAAGCTTTTTCCCACTTGGTCGACTTTACCATGTTCCTTTAGACGGCGGACGATCTCGTCCACAGTGAAATGAGTGATGAGGATATCGATCCCCTCATCTTTGGCGCGGCCCAGAATCTTGTCGCGGACATATCCTCCGACGACATGAACATCTTTCCCGAATTGCTCGATGAAGAGCTTCTTGTCTCGAAAATCCAAAGGCAGATTCATCGGCCTCTATTATATATCGTCCCGCAGCAAGATTACCAGACACATATATTTAACATCGACCATTCTCCAGCGGACGCATCTCAAAACCGTGATGAATACCATCCGAATGTCCCGATTGGTGGTTCGGAAGCACACTCGCTTTCCTCAGCGAGGAAATTGCACTCATATCTCGTCTTGGGTGATAGACCATGTCCGCTCAGCCCTTCTCACGGTTTTCT
>JASFEP010000019.1:0-23139 GCA_050124775.1 Candidatus Aminicenantota bacterium | reverse complement strand
GTTTTTACTCCGTAGGTGAGGTCCCGAATATGTGGTCCCAGAACGGGGAGCTGACTCCGAAACGTTTATCCGGACATTTGAAGTGATGTTGCATGTGGTTGAACTTGACGAACTTGAAGTATCTTCCTTTGATCCTGAAATGATGGGTTCCGTAATGGGTGAGGTCGTAGATGAGGTATCCGGTTATAAATCCGGAAAATGTGGGTGCGAGCCAATGGGGGGCTCCGAAGAGCTTCGCCCACACGAGATAAAAGAGGCCGTAAAAGAGTAAGGCCAGGGGAATACTGGCTGCCGGGGGCATCACCAGACGGGTCTTGCACATCGGCTGGGAGTGATGGACACCGTGGAAGAGAAAGGTCGCTCGCTCCATCCGGGGCGTTTTCGGAGGGAAGTGAAAAACGAAGCGGTGGAGGAGATACTCGGCAAGCGTCCAGAGAAACAGGCCGAGCGGAAAACCAAGAATGATATGAAGGGGAAAACCTCCTCCAGATTCAAGGGGCGCGGCCGCCAAATGATCCCTGATGGCGCTGTACAGGAAGTAGACCGCAACGGGTATCCAGATGATGGCAACGACTGCGGGATGGATGTGGGTGAAAAACTCGAGGAAATTCGATTTGAACAGCCGGATGGGTTCTTTATCGTCGATGATTTTATGACCTGCCGAATCCGTCATGGGAGGACTCTCCTTTTCGAAAAATTGAAACGCGTATTATAGCACACTCGGCCTTTCCCTCCAATCATGCAAAGGGGATTGTTAGCATCGCCAAATCCGTGAAAAAGTGAATTCACGTTGTGTTGATAGGGCGGACTCATTGTGTGGTGGAGAAAACCCTGAGAAGAGCTCGTCGGGCATGGTACATGACCCATAGGAGAATGTGAGGAAAGCTCGGATCCGAGCGAAGTTTCCTCGCTGGGAAAACAGAGTGTGTTTTCGAATAACCAATGAGGACACCCAGATATCATTCACGGCTTGGGGATGCTTCCAAAGAGGTTTTTGACTTCGATTATCGCATCTGCTATAAGCATGATTATGAGTAATTCTTCGAATGACAAATTTCATAATATCAGCAATATCGGAAAAAGCTCGATCCTGATCGCGGTTTTTTTCATTGCGCTACTATTGATATCCGACTCCTGCAAAAAGACGGAGGAGGAAGTGCTCTTCGATTTCTGTGCTCGCTTCTCCGAGGCCCGAGCGATAACCCCCTACAAGAGCCAGAATCTGTTTCGCGCGTGGAGCGAGGGCGACAGGATGTTCGGCTGGAACAGGAACCGGAAGCTGGAACCAAATGCCATCCTCATCCCGAGGCAAAAAGAGAAGGCTTTCTTTTCTTTTGGCTGCCTGGAAAAAAGGGATACGAAGCTGGCTTTTAATATCAGGTCTTTGCTGACGGAAAGATTGGATCCTACCCCTGTCTTTGACGTTTCCCTCAACGGACACAAAATATTTGCATCCTCCCTCGACCAAAGAGAGTACCAGAGAGTTGTGATAAATGCCAAAAAGGAGTATCTGCATATCGGGGAGAATATTCTGGAGTTCCGAAGGTCTGCTATCCCCGAAAGTATCAAAGACCGGCACTGGCTCGCGCTGCGTCAGTTTGTCTTCGGCAGGCAGAGACCCGAATCTCCGGATCAGATCGAAGCGAAGGAACACTCTTTTCTCGACATGGAAAAACAAAGGATAGCCATAGACATGAATACGTGTCTGAGTTATCCCGTCAAGATCCCCAGGCAGGCAAAGTTCGCCTTTGACATCGGCTTCCAATCGGCCGAAAGAAGCTCCTTGGATGGCTCCAAAATTGTTGTCTATCTCGAATCGCTCTACGGTGAAGATCATATCCTCTATGAACAATCCTTTACCGGGAGGACCGGTGTCGACAAGAAAAAACTTCCCGTCGATCTTTCTCCCTATGAGGACCTGATTGCCCGAATAAGTTTTGTTTTTATGAGCGAATCTCGTGCCGTCGATCCCTCGACGAGACTTTTTCTCGAAAATCCCAGGATCTTCAAAAAGGAAGATCCTCCCTCCCCTGAAGCAGAGGAAGACGATCCTGATCTGCCGGAATCTTTCAACATCCTGGTCTATCTCGTGGACTGTTTCCGCCCCGATTTTCTGCCTTTTTTCGGCTACAAAAAAAATATCGCTCCTCATATGAGCGAGTTTGCGAAAGATTGTGTCCTTTTCGAAAACGCCTACGCGCAGTCTTCCTGGACAAGACCTTCTGTAGGGGCCTTGTTCACAGGCCTTTATCCATTCCAGCATCAGGCGATCTCTCTAAAAAGCGGACTGGCTGCAGATCTCCAGACATTGGCCGAGATTTTGAAGGAAGCGGGTTTTCGAACGATCGGGATATCTTCGAATGCCGGGATAAAAGAATTTTTCAACTTCAATCAGGGATTTGACTATTTCAAATACCACTCGAACCTGGATGGCGGATTGGCGGAAACGCTCAACACATATGCTTTTGCACAGCTGTCAATGGATCCCTCGCCCTTTTTTATGTACATCCACACAATGGAGTTACATCGTCCTTACCATGTAAAGGAGGAATTTTATCCCACGGCGCCGGTCAAACCCAATATAGTCGTGGTTGAGAAAAGGGGCGAAGAACGCTACACGGTGGATCTGAATCACACACTCCTTATGTACGAAGCCTCGATCACCCAGAACGATAAAGCTTTCGGTGACCTGATGGCAGAGCTCAAACGCTTGCGGCTTTATGATAAGACATTGATCATCTTGATGTCTGACCACGGAGAGGAGTTTTATGAACATGGGGGTTTTGCCCATGGCCAGACGCTCTACCAGGAACAGGTAAAGCATCTGTTCATCGTCAAGCTTCCCCACGAGCTCAATGGCGGCCGAAGAATCATAGATAATGTACAGGAGATCGACATCTTTCCCACCCTCCTCGATTTGGCCGGAGAAGACGTCCCCGCTTACCTTTCGGGAAAGAGCTTGAAGAGGCTATTGCTTTCACCGGATTCGGTCGATTCGCCGGTCCATCCCGAGATCTTCCTCGAGACAGGGCCGAACCTGGACAAAAAAGCCATCGTGGACGGGAAGTGGAAATTGATCCACACCGGGATGGAATGGACCGACGATATCCGCGAGTATGAGCTCTATGCCCTCGAATCCGACCCGGGAGAGCGAACGGATCTCTTCGGACGAAATCCCATCGCCGCCCGCTATTTGAAAACCAGGCTGTTCAACTGGGTGAAAGCGCAAAAGAAGCTGGAGGCTATCGGAAAAGAGGATATCGAGAAGACCCTGACGGAAAAAGAGATCGAGGAGCTCAGAGCTCTGGGCTACATCAAATAAAAAGGGGACAGGCTACTTTTTTGAGTAAGGGAAATAGTCACCTGTCCCCATTTTTTTATATTCTTCTTGACCACAAAAACAGAAAAGGATAGGATAATCCCTATTTATATGATAAAAATAGAAGGTTTTTGATTCCCATGAATAAAGGAGATCCCTATATGAAAGAAAATAAGAGCTCATCCCACAAAGAGTTGAGCCGCCGCCGTTTTCTGGGGGGTTCTGCCGCGGTCATTGCCGGTGCTGGATTGAGCGCTCGAACAAAGCTTTTTGCGACGGATTCGCCGGCCGAACAAGGCGAAGTCAAAGTCAAAGAATACAGGACGCTGGGACGAACAGGATTCAAAGTGTCGGATATGTCATTCGGCGCGGGTGAGCTGGCTGAGCCCGCTCTCCTCGAGGCTATTCTGGATGCAGGAATCAATTACATCGATACTGCGGAAGGATATGGCAGAGGCCGCTCTGAGAGGATTATTGGTAGCGTCATCAAAAACCGCGACAGGAAGAAGGTTTTTATTTCGACAAAACTCGGATTGAGAGGAGACCTCACGAAGGAGGCCATAAAATCCCGAGCCCTCAAGTGCCTGGAGCGGCTTCAAACAGATTATGTGGACTGCTTGATGATCCACATGCCTTCCACTGTGGAACACTTGAAGACCGAAGGATTTCATGCCGCATTTGAGGAGCTCAAGGCCGAAGGCCGTGTACGCTTCCTCGGGCTGTCCAATCATGGAGCTCAGTGGGGAGATGTGCCTGAGACGATGGAAAAGGTCCATCTGGCCGCCGCAGAGGATGGCCGGTTCGATGTGGCGCTTCTCGTCTATAATTTTCTCCAAAAGGATGAGGGCGAGAAGATTTTAAAGGCGTATAAACAGAAAAATATCGGTACGACATTGATGAAGACCAATCCCGTCCTGAATTACATGGAAGTGAAAGAACAAGCAGACCAAATGAAAGAAGAGGGTAAGGACGTCTCGGAACGTTTGCAAAACCTCCTCGGAAGACTGAAAGGAAGAGCCGATGCCACTGAGGCTTTCCAGAAGCAGTATGGCTTAAAGGGCTTCGATGAAGTCCGTGCCGCTGCCATGAAGTTCGTCCTCAGCAATCCCGATGTCAGCTGTGTTTGTCCCACCATCAAAAACTTCAGCGACTTGGAATTCTATGGGAATATTTCCGGAGCGAGATTCGATCTTGAAGCAAAGAAAACACTGGCCGCCTACAAGACCATCTACGGGGATCTTTACTGCCGTCATGGTTGCGACAGGTGTGAGTCCAGCTGTCCCCATTCGGTTCCGGTGAACACGATCATGCGTTACAATCATTACTTCAAAGCGCAGGGCCGTGAAAAATCCGCCATGATCAAATATGCGGCACTTCCGCGGAACAAAGCCGATAAATGCTCGGATTGCTCCGGATACTGTGAAAACTCCTGTCCTCATGGAGTACCCGTTCAGGGATTGCTCCTTTTGGCAGACAGGAATCTGACTTTAGTCTAATATCAAAAGCCGAAGCCACTGCTGGATTTTTCAGAAGGCCGAGGAAGTCCAGCCATGCTGTAGCATTTCCGCGCGGGCTTCTCCGATGTGTCTGACCTCGACGCCGAGCCCTTTGAACAGAGTTTCCCCTTCGCAAGGTTGTTACCGATCCATGCTGGATTATGTATAATAGTCGAAGGATTAAAAAGAAACACTTTGATTGGATCTGTGGGAGACGTTCGAACTCGGGTGGAAAAGTTAAAAGTGAGATAGGCCATGCGTCGAAAGGAAGACCTCAAAAGGATCCTTCAGCGGATCGATGGAAAGGGATACAAAGCCTACCGGGATATCGAGGGCGCTTTTGATTTCGGGGATTATCGGCTCTTTATCGACCGGGCCCAGGGCGATCCCTTCGCATCCCCGAGCCGCGTCAGAGTCCGGGTCGATCGTGCTGTGGCCGGCTTTCCGGAAGGCACGTATAAAAGCCGCAGCCGCGAAGTTGCACTCCGTGATTACATCACGCGGACCTTTGACCGCGCCTGTCAGCGATATGGCCGCGGTAATCGGGGGACAGGAAACGGCGGAATCATCGCCATCGACCGTCCGGGGCAGGAGATTCTCGAGCGCACATCTGCATTTATAACACCCTCATGGGTCGAAGCGCGCTTTGTGGTCGGGTTGCCCGCTTTCGGGCGAAGGATCGCCGGGCGCCACGCCGAGTCTATTTTTTTCGAAGAGATTCCCAGGATCTTAAGAGCCGCGTTGCTTTACGAGAGCCTCGATGCCGAGGATTTGTCCATTCACACGAAGACCGCCGAAGATGCGGATTCGCTCAGGGAGAGTCTGGATGGGCTGGGAATCGTGGCCTTCGCCGCTGACGGCTCGGTCCTTCCCAGAGCGAGCGGGATCGATCCTTCCCCTCTCACACGGGGAAAGATCGTGCCTTTCCGCTCCCCCAAGTCTCTGCGGGTCGAAATGGAGCGTCCGAACTTCGGTCCCATCACGGGGATGGGAATTCCTAAAGGCGTCAGTCTCATCGTTGGCGGAGGATATCACGGCAAATCGACCCTGCTCAACGCTCTCGAGATGGGCGTTTACAACCACATCCCGGGAGACGGCCGCGAATGGGTCGTTTCCGACTCTAAGGCCCAAAAAATAAGGGCCGAGGATGGCCGCCGCATCGAAAAGGTGGATATTTCCCCCTTCATCACCAACCTTCCTTTCGGGCGCACGACGCATGAGTTTTCTACAGAGGATGCAAGCGGAAGCACATCCCAGGCTGCAAACACCATAGAAGCATTGGAGGGAGGTGCGCGGGTTCTCCTCATCGATGAAGACACATCGGCAACGAATTTTATGATCAGGGATCACAGGATGCAGGAGCTCGTGTCCAAAGAGCGAGAACCCATCACACCATTCATCGATAAAATTCGTCAACTCTCGAAAGACCTGGGCGTATCTGCGATATTGGTTATCGGTGGCTCTGGCGATTATTTTGATGTGGCGGACACCGTAATCTGTATGGTCGAATACATACCCCATGATATGACTGTCAGAGCTCAAGAGATAGCAGAGAGATACAAAGCAGAGCGGCGGCCGGAAGGCGGGGAATTTTTTGGACGAATTACAAGCAGGATTCCGCTCTCCGGAAGCTTCGATCCCAGCAAAGGACGGAAGGACGTCAAGATCTCGGCCAAAGGTTTGAAGTCCATCCTCTTCGGAAGGCACCCCATCGACCTTGCTGCCGTAGAACAGTTGATCGATCCCAGCCAGACTAAGGCACTGGGAGACGCTATTCGGTACGCCACACTGTACATGGACGGAAAGAGAACCATGGCAGAGGTTATAGAGGCCGTGCTCAGCGATATCGAAAAAAAAGGTCTGGATGTCCTGAGCTCTAGTCCCGTTGGAGATTATGCGGAGTTTCGTGGGCTCGAGCTGGCTGCCGCCATAAATCGCCTGCGAACGCTGGCGGTGAGCCAAAAACAGATCCGTGAAGAGAGAATTCTATCGTGATGGAACACGGGAACCTCCGCTCGCTGTCCGAGGCCGAGCTTCTTAAATTCGATTGCCCGCCCGCACATGATATAAGATCCATAGTGTAAAAGATGGCCTGGCAGAAACGGTTACGACACCTCCACAAACGTAGGATAGGAGAGTATTATTTACGCCTTCAAACCTCACCGAAAAAAAGAGTGGGACATTGGGATGTGTATCTCCATCTCATGGATGAAGATCGACGGGTGAGTCGGCTTCCCATCATCACCGGCCTCTATAGCTGCGGAAACAAGAGACACCAAGTGTTCCCATGGTTCGATATCCATTACCTCGATCGTGCGGATTTTGAAGGCGGGAGATCTATAACGCTGAGCTGCGTACAGGGCTTCGCCGAGGCTTTGTTCCGGATGATAGGGGAAACGATCCCATCGGGCGGGATGATCTTCCTGTCTTATTTGACAGACCGTGTGTGGGGGTTCGATAGCCGGCTTCACGCATTCACGCGGCGTGCTGTCAGTGTGAGCTCTCTCCAAATCCCGGCGAGTGTGCTTCCTTTAGGGCGTCTGCTCTTTCTCGCTGGCTGCCAGAATATCAAAGGCCATGTGTATGATGTTCAGGGATCCGGAAGGCTTGCGGGAGAAAAGGCCCCAACGTCCCGATACGAGGAGATTTTTCTCGAAAAGCTTGTTGTGCAGATAAAGGATTATTTGTCTCGCGAGCCGAGCAAATCCTTCAAACCCATCGATGAAACCTGCCGGTCGAATGCCATCGAGGTTCTCGAAGAGGCGGAGCGATGCCTTCAGGACGCATGATTGCCTAGGAATCGATCCCGAAATTGTGAAGAAGGATCTTCGATCGTTCCAATTGGTGATTCGCGAACACTCTCTATTGGCGGCGTTTCCCAAACAGTCCGGTCGGGGCCGGAATTTGAATCGAATCGCTCCACTCAGGGGATGAACTCTATATCGACAAACTCCGGGTCCGCATGGAGCCCTTCCCACGGTTTGCTTCTCCATGCAATGGGATCACTCGGCAAGGCAATGGGACTCCATACCACCACGGTGATGGACATGCGAATCCCCTCTGTGTAATGTTAGAATTTCTGTATTGAATGGGTTATAGTAAAGGCGTCTGCCAAAATCGGTCTTATCGAAGGAGGACACCCATGGATTTCAAGAGCCTATCATTCTCCGATGCCCCTTTGATCAAAGTGCCGCCCCCGGGTCCGAGATCCAAGGAATACCTGGATTTCCAGTCGAACACCGAGAGCACAGCTGTTTCCTATCCTAGGGGCCTGCCCATGGCGCTCCATAAGGCTATGGGAGCGACGGTGACGGACATGGATGGCAATGTGTACATCGATTTTTTCGGAGGCGCCGGGGTCATGAATGTCGGTCATTCCAATCCGGATGTCAAAAAGGCGGCGGAATATCAACTGGCGCGGGTCACACACGCCTTGGATGTGCCCACGCCCGCCCGCCGGACGCTGGTCAAGATGCTCTTTCAGCTCCTCCCATCGGAGATCGAAAAAGTCTTTTTCGGCGGCCCGACAGGAACGGATGCCGTTGAGGCGGCTATGAAGCTCGCGAAATACAACACGGGTCGCATCCCGATGATCGCCTTTGAAGGCTCCTATCATGGGATGGCAGCCGGAGCCCTCTCCCTAACCAGCGGGAGGCAGTACAAAGAGGACTTTTATCCTCTGCTGCCCGAGGTCCATTTTGTTCCCTATGCCTACTGTTACCGGTGTGTCTACGGCAAAGAACCGGAATCCTGCGACCTCGAGTGTGCCAAGTACCTGGAGCATGTGCTCGAGGATCCGCACTCCGGTGTCGGGAAGCCGGCTGCTGTTATCGTCGAGGCAATCCAGGGGGAAGGAGGCTCCATCGTTCCTCCTGACGGATTTGTGCCGAGGATCAGGGATATCTGCGATCGATATGAAGTGCTTTTGATCTGCGATGAGATCCAGGCTGGTTTCTGCCGGACGGGGAAGATGTTTTCATTTGAACACACGGATACCATTCCGGATATTATGACTATGAGCAAAGCTTTGGGCGGACTGGGTTTTCCCATTTCCTGTGTCGCGTTTAGAAAGGAGCTGGACACGTGGACACCGGGAAAACATATCGGGACATTCCGCGGGAATGTTATGGCTTATGCCGCAGGGAGTGCAGGCCTGAAATTCATGATCGAGCACAACCTCGCCGAACATGCGGAGAATTTGGGTCAAACCATGCTCTCCTGGCTCAAAGAGGTCGAATCCGACTCGAAGATCATCGGCGAAGCGCGGGGTAAAGGTCTCATGTTGGGAGCCGAGGTGGTTAAGGATAAGGATACCAAGGAACCGGCGCCGGAATTGGCCGCCAAAATGAGGTCGATCTGCCATCGTCACGGCCTTTTGATCGAGATCGGCGGTCATTACAACAACGTAGCGCGATTTCTCCCCCCCTTGGTCCTGACTGAAGAATTGGCGCTCAAAGGTGTCGAGATATTCGAAAACGCTGTCCGGAAGACGGAGGAATCATTCTGATACTTTTTTGAGTGTTTTCTCTTGGTTCGATCCTCGTGCCCGAGTTCTCATTCGAAATGCGGATCGTAACGCCGGGCCTTGCTGGTGGACACTCCGTATTTTACGAGACCCGATGCGATGATCAAAGCGCAGATAACCCCATCTAAAACAGGGACGCCCAACTTCACTTGGAGGCGCTTGTCGAGACCTGTCATTCCCGCACACCCGAGTACGATAACCTCTGTGTGATCCTCCTTGACCGCCGCTTCTGCGGCCCGGAAGATCTTTTCTTCGAGATCCGATCCTTCCGCATCCGTATCTGGCGCTCTCGCCGATGCCAGAGCGTCTTGAAGATGATACTTTCTCACCAGGACTTCTTTGTTGGGGACGGAATGGATGGTATCTGAGACCACAGAAAAATTGTGCCCCAACATGGTCGCTATTTTCATGGAAGCCTCGCCGATCCCCACAACTGGCTTTGTGGTGATCTCCTTTAGAGCATCGAGATTGGGGTCGCAGTGACAGGCGACTACGAATGCATCCCATGTCGGCTCATTTTCACGGACCAGCTCCATCATTCCCGGTGCAGCTTTCAGTTGGTCTTCATAGGTTTCTATGTAATCGGGGGCACCGGGAGTGGGCAAACAGTCGACATCAAAAGCCTGGGCCGCGAATTCGATGGCCGTCTCCTTTATTTTGGCCGTCATTTCCGCACTGCTGTTGGGATTGATGATCAGAATTTTCATCGACGGCCTCCTTGGTTTTCGACGAAGCTTTCATGACGGACACAAATTTTCCACACGCTTTTTTCTCTGACATAGAGGGCTGTCCATATCCCCTGGAGATCCGTCCTTGTTTTTTCTTTGCTGGTAAAGCTGTAGAGGAACTTTGCCGTAAAGACGGCGGCGTTTGAATCGATAACGCGGATATGAATTTCATCCCACGCTGCTGAATTCACTTCTTCGAGAATATCATAATAAGCTCTGACATCCTCAGCGAGCGCTTCCAGTGATGGGAAGAGTCTTTCGTTGCTCACAGCGACGACATCCTCCGTGAAATGACTCAAAGCTGTCTCCGCATCCGTTGCATTCAAATGGGCGACGGCCGCCTGTGTGACTTCGGCCTTTATTTGGTCGACTTGGCTTTCTGTCAGCACCTGGTTTTTTATAAGCTTGAATGGATCATGATCTTTGGATATTCCCCACATGAGTCCTCCTCGAAATTCACCTGTATCCTATCAGTATCTCTATCGTGTTGCAATTCATATGTCATATGAGCGAGTGGTTCGATTGTGTGGTGGAGAAAACCGTGAGAAGGGCTGAGCGGGCATGGTACATCTCATGCAGGGAGATGTGAGCGAAGCCCGGATCCGAACGAAGTTTCCTCGCTGGGGAAACTGAGAGTGTTTTCGAACCACCAATCGCACCACCCGGACATTCATTCGTCTCGGCTTTGGAAATGCTTTTGTCATATGATATAAATATCAACGAGGTATGAATAATCCAAGATAAGATGGATTATTCAAGGAGGATGAAATGGTCGGAAGAGTCTGGTATGGATGGACAACTCCGGAGAATGCGGATGTTTACGAGGAGCTTTTAAAAACGGAGATCTTTCCGGGGATCGCTGCAAAAAACGTTCCCGGGTACCGCGGTATTCAGCTATTTCGGAGGCCTCTTGACGGGGAGGTCGAATTTATGACGGTCATGTCGTTCGATTCCTGGGATTCAGTTATACAGTTCGCGGGCGAGGACTACGAGAAAGCATACGTCCCGCCTAAAGCCAGGGAAGTGCTGTCTCGATTCGATGAACGCTCCCAGCACTATGAAATCCGGGGACAGATATTCTACTGAGAAAAATAGCTTCAGGTTTTTCAAAGGCCATCAGACTAAGGATATGGCAGGGAGAGAACGATGAAAAAGAGAGTACAGCAAGAAGTCGATGAGCTTTTTGCAAAGGAAAAGGACACAGTTATAACGAGAAAAATCACGGAGGAAGATTTAAAAGGACTTCCCGAACCCGTTCAGAAGTATTTGCGTTTTACGCAGATCATCGGAAAGGATAGAGTGAGAACAGCGAGGCTTAAACAGAAGGGTTTTTTCCGAACCAAGCCAGACCAAAAATGGATGCCGCTGAGAGCTGAAGAATATTTCACGGTGGACGCGCCCGGTTTCCTTTGGTATGGAAAAATGAGGATGTTCCCCTTTATCACTGTTTCGGGCATCGATAAATTTTCTGGGGGCAAGGGCAGTCTTGTTATCAAGCTCCTGTCTGTTATTAAAGTCGTGGATGCCAAAGGGGAAGAGTATGATCAGGCAGAGCTGATGCGGTATTTGAATGAGATGGTGTGGTTCCCCTCGGCATTTTTGAGTGATTACATCCACTGGGAAGCTGTCAACGCCGAGTCTGCAAGGGCGACGATCGTAGCCGGTGATCTGAGCGCGACGGCACTGCTTTCCTTCAACCAAGAAGGTCAGATAAAGAATTTTGTAGCTGAGAGATACATGGACATGAACGGAGTGCCGATCCTGAAGAAGTGGTCCACACCCTTCAAGGAGTATGCAGAGGTCAACGGCATCATGGTCCCTGTCCAGGGAGAGGGCGTGTGGAAACTGAGCACCGGAGACTTCACTTATGTCAAAATTACAGGAATTCCGGTGCTTGAATACAACAATCCGAATATGTTTTGAGAAAAATATCACAGAAATGACGTCATAGAGTTATGAGTCGCAAAATATTTTAGAAAAACAACTATTTCACGGTGAAAGCTCCTTTTAAGATAAAAACTGCTTTGTTAGAGTTTTAAAATTCGGGTTTGTATTGACAATGCGCATAATTACATGTATAAGTAATACAGGAAATAAGGCGCATGATCCGATTGAACATCACATTGCCGAATGATCTCGGGGAACGGTTAAGAAAAGTCAAAAACAAGAGCCGCTTCATAGCAGAGGCGTTAAGAGAAAAAATGGAGCGTGAAAAGAGAATAGAGATCGAACGACTTCTGAAGGAAGGCTATCGCGCGACTGCACAGGAAGATAAAGAAATAGTCGAGGATTGGGAAAAGGCAGATCTCAAAGAATGGGAATGAAGACGTTCCCCAAGAGAGGCGATGTATTCTTGGTGTGTTTAGATCCGACTGTAGGGTCTGAGATCAATAAAACCCGCCCTGCATTGGTGATATCAAACGATATTAACAATCAGTTTGCTGAAACAGTGACTGTTCTCCCGATGACGTCGAGTATCGGGAAAATATATCCTTTTGAGGCGATCCTTCCTCCAGGTGAATCCGGGCTTACCAAGAAATCGAAAGTCAAGTGTAATCAGATTAGGACCATCGACAAAAAAAGACTCGTTCGGCCACTGGGAAAAGTCTCTTTAGAGATGATTCGCGAAATAGAAGATGCCTTACGAATACATTTGGATATTTATTTTAGTAAAGAGAGGACCTGACATTCCTCCACAAGGATCTCCACAAATTATCTTAAAACATCCTTCATATCTCATATGAAAACAATAAATTTCTGTGACGAGGTCCTGGGTGAATTATTGAGAACCATATGTTAAGATGAGCCATTGGAAATAGAATATTAAGGCAACGGGCCTGAGAGAAAGGAGATTTACCGTCATGGCGATCTATAAGGAAGAATTGGCGTCGCATATTTGGAGGAACGGCGCAATCATCCCTTGGGAAGATGCGCTCATCCACGTAAACGCCGTCGGCCATGCGTCTGTGGCCGGCATCTTCGAGGGCATCAAGGGCTACTGGAATGAGCGCGATAAACAGCTCTTTGTGTTCCGCCTCCACGAACACATGATCCGTTTTCTCAACTCCATCAAAATGGTCCGCTATGGCTTTGAATACAGCTTGGAAGATCTGAATACTGCGGTTTTGGACCTGCTGAGAGCGAACGAGTATAGAACCGATGTGTACGTGCGGCCTTATGTCTTTCAGAAGGGGATGGTCAGGGAGCTTTTGCAAGCGCAGCCGGGAAAACCGACAGAACTGGTCATCGATTCCTGGCCCTTCAGGTCTTACATCGATATGGATCAGGCTTTGCATGTTTGTGTCAGCTCCTGGACACGGATCTCGGACAATGTGCTCCCCCCGCGCTTGAAATGTTTTTCCAACTACCATAACGGCCGTTTGGCTGCGATGGAGGCCACAGTCAGCGGGTATGACTGGGCCGTCCTTCTCGACGGGCGCGGAAAGGTTACGGAAGGACCCGGGGCCTGTCTGGCCCTGGTCCGGGACGGACAGGTTATCCTGCCCACTGTCACGAACGGGATACTGGAGAGCATTACCCGTGATACAGTGATACATCTATTGAAGGATGTTTTGAAGATCCCTTGTGTGGAACGTGAGGTGGACCGTACGGAGCTCTACCTGGCCGATGAGCTTTTTTTTCTGGGCACGGGTTGGGAGATCATGCCGGCGGTGTCTGTTGACCGGCTGGATGTGGGAGACGGCAAAATCGGGCCCATAACCAGAGACATAGCCGAGGTCTATAAAAAAGTCGCCACAGGAGAAGACGCCCGTTTTTCCGAATGGCGGACAGCGGTCTGGTAATTATCCATGTACAGGGAAAACCGTTACGCTGATCTGAGGCCTCTGCTGGCGCCGAATTCCATCGCGGTCGTGGGGGCGTCGGAAAAAGAGGGACCCGGCCGCCAGGTGCTCGAGAATTTGGGCCAGCTGAAGTATCGGGGCCAGGTTTTTCCTGTCAATCCAGGTTACCAAAAAATTCTGGGCATGCCCTGTTATCCATCTTTAACCGAGGTCCATCGCGCAGGTCATTCTGTCGAGATGGTCGCGATCCTTCTCAACCGCACGATGGTCAATCCCGTCCTCAAGGAAGCGGCTGCGATCGGGGTGCGAGCGGCCTGGGCCTTTGCCAATGGATTCGGAGAAGCCGGTTCTGAGGGAAAGGCCCTACAGCAGGAGCTTGTCGATATATGCACACAGAATAATATCCTGTTCTGCGGACCCAACTGCGTGGGATATCTCAATCTCAGGGACGGAGTGGGGACCTACAGCGCTCCCGCTCCCAAGGGCATCGAACCGGGTCCTATCGGTTTTGTCGCCCAAAGCGGTTATCTCACGCTCAGTGTGGCGAACAGCACCCGGGGTCTGGATTTCAGCCTGCTCTGCTCCTCCGGGAATGAAGCTGTTGTGGACAGCACGGATTTTATCTCCTACATGCTGGACGACCCTGGAACGGATATGGTCCTTGCCTTTATCGAACAGTTCCGAAAGCCCGAGCGCCTGCCCGAACTGGCAAGGAGGGCCGCAGAAAAGAGGAAACCGATCCTCCTGATAAAGACCGGCCGCTCGGAGCATGCCCAAAGGGCGACTGTCGCTCATACGGACGCTATCGCCGGCTCCGATGATGTGCAGGACGCTTTGTATAAAAAGCTGGGGATCATCCGGGTGGATGACTTCGACGAGATGTTCGAGACGGCGGTCCTGTTTGCGAAGCTTCTCCCCGATCTGCCGAAAGGTGACGGCATTTTTTCTTTAACCCTGTCCGGAGGTGTGATCAGCCTTTTAGCGGACCTGGGTGAAGAGTTGAACCTGCGCTATCCCCCCTGGTCGGACAAAGGAAAGAAAAGACTTCTGGAAGTCCTTCCGCCCTATGCCGCTTTCGATAATCCCATCGATGTCTGGGGTTATGGAAGGATCGAGGAAACCTATGAAACCTGTCTGATGGCTGCGGCCGAGGAAGAAAAGGCCGATCTCGTATTGATCTCTCAGGATGTCCCGGGCGGGATGGCACCCAAACAGGCGGATCAATACGCGAGTGTGGCTCAAGCTGCGGTTAAGGTATTCCAGGAAACCGCAAAACCTGTGGTCGTGATCTCCAACTCCTCGGTGGGATTCCAGCCTGATATAAAATCTGCTCTTGACCGAGGGGGAGTGCCTCTGCTCCAGGGCACACGCGAGGGGTTGAAGGCGGTAAGGGCCCTCTTTTCTTACGCAAAATTTCAAAGAGAAATGATGGAAAAAAAGGAGAAAATAGAGAGGCTTCCCGCTGCACCCCCGAACGTGGAGACCTACATGCGACCCGGCAAGGTCGTTTTATCCGAATACACGAGCAAAAAAGTGCTTGCAGCCTACGGTGTTCCGTGTGCCCGTGAGGTTCTGTGCAAATCCCCGGAAGAAACGATTCAAGCGGCCGGAGATATCGGATATCCTGTGGTTTTGAAGGTTATTTCCCCGGAGATCCCCCACAGGACCGAGGCGGGTGTGATCGCATTGGACGTCGGAGATGAGAACACACTCAAAATTGCCTATAAAAAGCTGATCGAGAAAACACAGGCCTGTCATCCCTCAGCCACGATCGAGGGTATACTCTGCCAGAAAAAGATCGAGGGTGCGGTGGCAGAGGCGATCATCGGCATCCTTATGGATCGTGATTTCGGCCCGGCAGTCCTGTTCGGGCTTGGAGGGATAATGGTCGAGATCCTCGGGGACCGGGCGCTCGGCATTCCTCCCTTAAGCCGGGACGAAGCGCGGGAGATGATCGAATGCACAAAGGCGAGCCAGTTGCTTCGTGGCTTTCGCGGTTCTCCCCGGGCGGATCTGGATGCATTGACCGAGACTCTTATGCGAGTGGGATGGCTGGCTATCGACCAAGCCTCCAGGATCAAAGCTCTGGATGTCAATCCGCTCTTAGTTTTGCCCCAAGGAGAGGGCGTCGTGGCCGTTGATGCCCTGTTAGCACTCAAAGACAAGTTTAACAGCGAGGAGGATGATTCGTGAAAGAGATCCTTTCAGGAAACGAAGCTGTTGCGAGGGGCGCTTACGAAGCCGGCATACAGATAGCTTTAGGTTATCCCGGCACACCCAGCTCTGAGATCATCAGGACCATAGCCGAGGAATACGGCAAAGAGATCTACACGGAGTGGTCGACTAATGAGAAGGTTGCCATGGATGCCGGGGCAGGGGCAGCCTATTCCGGACGCCGGTCGCTGGTCACCACCAAACAGGTCGGCATGAATGTTCTTTCCGACTCGCTCATGTATGCCGTCTATACGGGGATGGAGGCGGCTCTGGTCGTGGTAACGGCGGATGACCCGGGACTCTTCAGCTCCCAGAACGAACAGGACAACCGCTGGTACGCCCGCCTGGCCAAAATACCGCTCCTGGAACCGGCCGACAGCCAGGAAGCCAAAGATTTCGTGATCCTTGCGGCGGAGCTTTCGGAAAAATTCGATACTCCGGTGTTGATCCGCACCGTCATGCGCACCTCCCATTCCAAGAGCGTGGTCGATCTGAGCACGCGGCCGCAAATGCCCGAGAGTGTGAAACCTTTCCCACGCGATCCCAAGAAATACAACTGTACGGCCTCCAATGCCAGGCACATGCACCCTCGTGTGGAACAGCGCTTGCTTGATATCGCTGCCTATGCGGAGACGGCACCTCTAAACCGTATCGAGTGGAAAGACCGCTCTCTCGGGATTATCACCAGCGGAGTCCTCTACACCTATGTGTGCGATGTTTTTCCTCAGGCTTCGGTTTTAAAATTGGGAATGACCCATCCCTTGCCCGAAAGGATGATCGAGATGTTTGCGAAGGGAGTGGAAAAATTGGTCGTTATCGAAGAACTCGATCCGGTCTTGGAGGAGCAGATCAAAGCCATGGGCATCGTTGTTAAAGGTAAGGAGATATTCCCCCGGTGTTTGGAGCTTCTTCCCGACGATATTAAAAGTTACAGCATCACAGCCGGGCTTTTGTGCGGGGAAAAAAACGAGGCACAAAAGAGGGAAAAATCCGATCTGAAACCTGTGCAGGAACTTCCCCTGCGTTCACCGGTCTTCTGCGCCGGATGCCCGCACCGGTCCACCTTCTATGTTCTGAATAAGTTGAAACTCCCCGTCGCCGGAGATATCGGATGCTACAACCTCGGTACGCTTCCCCCCTTCGAGGCTCAGCACACCATGGGAGCTATGGGGGCCAGTATCGGTGTGTTGCACGGGATGTCTTTGGCCGACATCCCCGAACCGCGGGTCTGCACCATCGGTGATTCCACTTTTTTCCATTCGGGGATGGCCCCCCTGGTGAATATGGTGCACAACCGCAGCCGGGGAGTGGTGATCTTGATGGATAACAGCGTCACGGCCATGACCGGGCACCAGGACCATCCGGGTTTAAACTGGGCCGTAATCCCGGACCGGCCGGCCCGGAAGATAGAGATCGAACCGTTGGTGAAAGCCATGGGCGTCGAAAAAGTGAAAGTGGTGGATGCCTTCAACATCGCTGAGGTGGAGGCCGGTTTGAAGCAGTGCCTGGATACCGAAGGGCCTTCGGTTCTGATAACACGGGGAGAATGTGTCTTTGTCTCTCAAAATCCCGAGCCTGCTTATCGGGTGGATCTCAGTGTGTGTGTGGCCTGCCAGCTCTGTTTTAAAGTGGGCTGTCCGGCTATAGGATTGGCTTCGGAAAAGAATCCTAAAAACAATAAATTCAAGTCTTATATAGAACCAACGCTTTGCACCGGATGCGACATCTGCCGTCAGGTCTGCCCGACCGGTGCCATTCAGCCGCCGAAAGAAAAGGAAGCGAGTGAATGACATGAAAAGTGCAAACTTTTTGGTCGTGGGTGTCGGGGGCCAGGGCACGGTTCTTTCCGGCGATATTCTGGCCGAGGTGGGGATGACGGCCGGTTATGACTCGAAAAAATCCGATGTCCTGGGTCTTGCCGTAAGGAGCGGAAGCGTGACCAGCCATATCCGCTGGGGAGAGAAGGTGTACGCTCCCATGTCCATGAAGGGAACGGTGGATTATCTTTTGGCTTTCGAGCCGCTCGAAGCCTTGCGTATGATCGATTACCTTCATCCCCGAAGCACTGCCATCGTCAACGAATACCGGATTCCGCCGGTAGCGGTCACCACCGGTCAAGTCGAATATCCCGCCATCGAAACCATCAAAGGAACTTTGGCGGAAAGAACACAATCGGTTTATTACATCAACGCGACTGAGAAAGCCGGAGAGCTCGGTAACGTGAAAGCTGTCAACATCCTGCTATTGGGAGCGCTCTCCTCCCTTTTTGAGATTTCTCCCGCTGTCTGGGAAGGAGTCATCGGAAAGTATGTGCCTGAAAGGTTCAAAGATCTTAACCTGAGGGCCTTTCGGGCAGGTCGGGAATTGATCGGAGAAGAGACCTGATTTTAAAGATCCCCAAAAAGACGACGAGCATCGACGAGTCAGATCGTTCCAAAAGCAAAGAAGACGATGACAGCTGTTTTCGCATACACGATAATTGATCTAGGAGAACGCAATGATCGATCTAAAAGGACGTGATGTCCTCACGACGCATGAGTGGACAAAGGAAGAACTCGACCAGGTCCTCGGCCTTGCCCTCAAGCTCAAAGGGATGGGAGATCAAGCGAGCTCGCTCGATCTTTTGAAGGGAAAAACCCTTTTGCTGATGTTTTTCCGTACCTCGACTCGAACACGCCTCTCATTCACCGCGGCGATGGAACAACTGGGGGGATTCGTTCAGGTTCCGGATCCGGGAGGTCTGCGTTTGAGCCTGGAAGAGCGCCCCGGATTAGGCGAAGCGTTGAAAGATACAGCCAGAGTCACGGATAGGTATGTCGATTGTGTGGGCATTCGCCTCAGCGGCCCCACTCCCGATAAAGAGGGCGTGATGCGGCCCGGGCTGGGAGATGCGGTGACGCGAAAATATGCGGAGTTCTCGGAAAAACCGGTCATCAATCTGGCCTGCGATATGCAGCATCCCACCCAGGCCCTGGCGGATATCATGGTCATGCAGGAAAATGCCGGGGATCTTAAAGGCAAAAAGCTCGTCGCCCACTGGGCCTATTCCCCCATCGTCCGCCATTACACGTCGATCCAGGCAGATGCCCTCATCGCTGCGACCTATGGCATGGACGTCACCGTGGCGTATCCCGAAGGCTATGACCTCGATCCGGAAACGGAAGAGATCATCCGCGAGGAATGCAAAAAGAACGGCCGGACCTATAAGATCTCCCATGCCCTTCAAAGTGCGGTGGAAGGCGCGGATTTCATTTTTCCGCGAACCTGGGTGTCTCCGGATTTTTACATCCACTCCAAGGAGGAAGAACTGCGGATCGCTGCCCAGTACAAAGACTGGCGTTTGACGGAAGACCTGCTGAAACTCACCAATGATGCGCGCTTCATCCACGTGATGCCCTTCGATCGAGGCAACGAGGTGGATGACAGCGTGGCCGACGGCCCGAATTCTCTGGTTTATGACCAGGCGGAAAATCTCCTTCACGTGCGAAAAGCCTTCCTGGCCTCTGTCCTGACCGATGTCGATGTATTAGAAAAACTGTAAACTTACCTGGATTATTCACGAGTTGAGGTTGCTGCAAAGGCGAGACAGTGGCTCCCGAAGCTGTAGTGAACTACCGCGAGGGGGCTACAACGAAGGCTTTGTAGTGAGATCGGCTCGCCTGTAAGGTAAAAAATGCCGATTATTATTAAAAACTGCGATGAAAACGAGAATGGCAATGTTATTTATTGGTAGAATAATGATAACGATTGATAAGTCTTTTGTTAAATATAGTATCGGTATTTTTTATGAATAATTCAGATTAGGATGAATAAAAATGAAAAGACCATCTCTTCAATCACAGATCACCTTTCTTTATTACCGCGACCTGGCGCGGGCGGCTCGGTTTTACGAGGATGTCCTCCAGTTCGAGCTGTGTGAGGATCAAGGGGATGCCCGCATCTACCGGGTGTCGGGGAAAGCCTTTGTGGGGATCGTCGATGAGGCCAAGGGCCACTGCCGGGCTCAGGAGACGAATGCGGTCCTGATCACCCTGGTGACCGGAGACGTGGAGGGTTGGTATGCTTACCTCGAGAAATGCGGTGTGAAGCTGTTGACCGAGATCAAGCAGCCGGATGGGTTTCCGGTCGAATGTTTTTTCTTCGAGGACCCGGAAGGCTATCAATACGAGGTCCAGAGATTCCTCGATCCCGAAACGGCCCGCCTGTTCCAGTGATGCGTATTTCAATAGTCCTGTGGATGTTGATTCCGGTCATGGAATCAGGTCTCGATAAGATCGCATCCTGGAGGAATTTGGGAATAAAGGAAATGCTGCGATGCTAGACACAATCCTGGAAGTCGCTTCTCAGATCGACCAAATCTTGTGGGGACCATGGACACTGGTCTTTATTGCCCTGGTGGCGTTGTTTTTGACGGTGAAATCCGGTTTTTTCCAGTTCAGAAAACTGGGATTCATTTTCCGGAATACGTTCGGAAGGATATTCAAGCAAAAGGACACCGTAGGGAAGGGGAAAATGACGCCTTTCCAGGCAACGGCGACCGCTTTAGCCAGCACCGTGGGCATGGGAAATATCGCCGGCGTGGCGACGGCCCTGTCCATCGGAGGGCCCGGCGCCATCTTTTGGATGTGGCTGTTGGCCCTCTTCGGCATGCTGACGAAAACCGCAGAGATCACGCTCGCGGTCCATTACAGAGATATCGACAAGCAGGGGAATGTGCACGGCGGGCCGATGTATTATATTCAAAAGGGTTTGGGATGGAAATTCCTGGCAAAACTGTTTTGCATAGGCATCCTCATCAATTCCGTTTTAGCCTCTTCCATACTCCAAACCCATACGGTCGGACGTGCGTTCCTGTCGTCATACGGCATTTCCCCTTATATCGTGATCGGCGCGATGATCGTTATCGCGTCTTTCGTGATCATCGGCGGGATCAAACGGATCGGCCAATTCTGTGAAAAACTCGTTCCCGTCATGGCACTTTTGTACATCATCGGCGGAGTCATCATATTTTTCGCGAACTACACCCAGATTCCCGAGGTGTTTTCGATGATTTTCAAATATGCTTTTGCTTTTGTTCCCGCCTCCGGTGGATTGGCAGGCTTTGTGGTCAAAACCGCCATCAAAGAGGGGATGGCCAAGGGCATGTTGTCCAGCGAGGCCGGCCTGGGAACAGCTCCCATGGTGCATGCCACGGCCGACACCCCGCATCCCTTTCGGCAGGGAATCTGGGGCGCTTTTGAAGTCTTCATTGATACCATCGCGATATGCACCATCACATCCTTTGCCGTTCTTTCCACTGGTGTTTTATCCAGCGGGAAATCCGGCATCGAGCTGGTTATCGATGCGTTTTCGTCGGTGTATTCCTCGGGTATCGCCGGCACGTTCATTTCCGTTTCCATTCTCACCTTCTGTCTCTCCACACAGATCGGGTTCTTCATCTACTTCGAAACCGCCTTCGTCAATGTGTTCGACAAAAGATATGTGAGATATTTTCGGTGGGTCTATCTCCTGCCGGGGATTTTGTTTGCCGGCGTCGCCAATGTGGAGCGGTTGTGGGTGTTTGCCAACATATCCGTAGGCGTCTGTGCACTACCCAACCTGGTCGCACTGCTGGCTCTCAATGGAGTTTTTTTCAAGTTGATGAAGGATTATATGAGCGGAAAGAATCGATATCCAACAGAAATGACCGATTCTACACAACACTATATAAGAAAGGCAGCCTAACTTCAAAAAGGCGGGCTAGCTTTTCGAATAATTCCTACGATTCTATTTGATCGAGCGATACCAATTTTCGGGATATTGGTCGTCCTCGTACACTCTTTCTACCGGGGAAAGGGTTTCTATTCCCTTGATTTCGGTAATAAAACATTCCAGCACGCCTTTGACGATGCTGCCCTGTTCGAGGTGTCCGCCGAAGGGAGGGCAATCCCAGGCGCCGCCGGCCACAAAATGAATGGCCGGGAAGGGTTCCGGTTTCCCGTTTTTATCCGGCCGGGGATGGATGATTCCGCTCATGGACAGTATCATACTCAGGTTCGCGGTGGTGGCGACAGCTTCCTTATGCCAGTTGTCAGGATCTGTGGTATGCGGCGCCCACACCAGATATTTGGCAGGCTGCAGTCCTCCCATAAAAGCCGCGTGGATTTTTGCGAATCGAATATTATGGTCGATGGCAAATTTCTGAATGGCCAGGAAAACATCGGCCCCTGTGGTGAGCCTTATGATGAACTCCCGTCCCCGTTGACATTCGACATCATGGTACTCGTCGGGTGTCTGTGCATCTCTTTCCCAAATTTCAGTCATCTTTATTCTCCTTGCTTATTATATGGACATAGATGAGGGGCAGATTTTTACGATATTCCTAATTCGCTGAATATTTTAGCGTTCTGGTCCTTGGTGACAATTGTTTGACAATCTGCCATCTTTACTGAATTTCTTGATGCGAAAAATCTTATCACTCCACGGAGTCGAAGTCAAAACAACCGACTTCTCAAATGGATTCCGCACGGAGTTCAACAATATTGTTGTTTCATTGGCATGTTTACTGCAATCCTGTTTTGCTGATATTATGATGCTAATAGAGATTTATTCTTCTTGAAGTCGACCTTCTGACTACGAATCAGTAGGTCGGCAGTTCGAATCTGTCCGGGCGTACCAGAGTAAATCCTTGTTTTCCCCTGGTAATCAGGGGTATTTTTAGTTTTGTCTTTTTATACTATAGACCCTTAGTTTCAGCAGGATTAAACACAATTTGGCACATATTTGTCACATGGGGATAAGTCTACATCTCGATCTTTACCTTATTATTCTAGCGTGTTAGACGGATAATCCCATCTACATACCAAGACTTGTGAATTTGATTCTAATTTTCGATTTCAGGAAAAAACCCTCGACACCCAAAGCCCCCTTTTTACCTAGGGCAGGTTAAAGTACATCATCGACATGTCTACACTATACTTTCTATAGATTTCTTTTTGAATTTGACACTTCTTGGGTTCCTTGATAATATTTTGCCGACCAAACATGGGAAAACAAGGGGACAGCAATGGCAAAT